>DASUFJ010000063.1:0-2046 GCA_036274575.1 Candidatus Limnocylindria bacterium | reverse complement strand
GGTCGCGCTCCCTGGTGGCCGTTGGATGCACCACCCGCACATCTCCGAGCCACGTCGGCTCAGCGCATGCACCCCATGCACGCCCGCGGCGGGGCCGGGTGTCGCTACGAGTCGCGGCGCCGGACGACGAACGGAGGCGGTTCCCCGGTCGGGGCGATCTCGGCCGGCGCCAGCGGCATGGCGACGCGCGGGATGCGGAAGCCGAAGACCGATCCGCTGCCGGCCTCCTCGTTCGCGGCGGACCAGATGCGCCCGCCGTGGGCGTCGATGATCGCGCGGCTGATGTAGAGGCCCAGGCCCAGGCCGCCGAAACGGCGGCGGCCGGCGTCGCCATCGGCCTGGTAGAAGCGCTCGAAGACGTTCTCGCGGTGCTCGCTCGAGATCCCGACCCCGGTGTCCGCGACACGGACCTCGACCTCGCCGCCGCGACGCTCGGCGGTGACGAGGATGGGCCCTCCATCGGGCGAGTACTTCACTGCGTTCTCCAGCAGGTTGCTCAGGACCTGGTCGATGCGGTCGCGATCCGCGTGAACCGGCAGCGTGCCGGTGGCCTCGACGCCGATCGTGCGGTCGGCGTGCTCGCGGGCGACACGCTCGACCGCGGCGCGCACCTCGTCGGCGAGGTCGAAGTCGACCGGCTCGATGCTGACCCCACCGCGCCGGTCGATCCGGCTCACGTCGAGCAGGTCGTCGACCAGGCGCCGCATGCGGCCGACCTGGGAGCGGATGACGCGCAGGTGCGCCATCTCCTTGCTCTCGCCGGCGAGCTCCTCCCTGAGCCGCGCCTCCAACAGCTGCGAGTAGCCCTGGATGCTGGTCAGAGGCGTGCGCAGCTCGTGGCTGACGATCGAGAGGAAGTCGTCCTTGATGCGCTGGGCCGCCTGCTCGCGGGCCATTCGCTCCTGGAGGTCGGACCACAGCTGGGCGTTCTGGAGCGCCGGTCCGGCGCGATCGGCAATCGCCTCGGCCAGGCGTCGCACGCCGTCGTCCAGCGGGCGGTCGGCACGGCCGGCGGTGGCGAGCACCCCTTGCATCCGTCCCCCGGCCAGGATCGGCACCGCGACGAGCCAGTCGAGGTCAACGGCGCGCATCCCATCCGGATCGCCGGTGGCGATCTCGCTCGCCAGTCCGGTCCGGGGGGCGGCCGTCGCTCCCACCGCCCCGACGACCCCCTCCCCGAGGCGCGGCGGACGCGCCGTCGTGAACGCCCGCCATGCGTCGGCCAGCTCGGCGTCCGGGCCGGCAACCGAGGCCGGGCGGAGACGGCGTGCGGCGTCGTCGACGGTGAACACCATGGTCGCACCGCCGAGCGCGGGCGCGGCGCCGACGGCGATCGCCTCCAGCGTCGCGGCACGGTCGAGGGAGGAGCCGAAGTCCCGCCCCAGACGGCTCAGCAGCTCGCGCTCGCGGATCCGCTCTCGGTCGCGCTCCTCCTCCGCCAGCCGCTGCTGGAGCCGCGCGTTCTCGGTCGCCCGGCCGATGACGATGCGGCTGAAGAGCCCCGCGACGACCCCGAAGCCCAGAAGGTAGGCGAGCCGCAGCGGGAGGACCTCGGCGCCCGGCTCGCCGTCGGCCCCGCCACTCAGCACGACGGCGGCGTAGAGGGCGGCCATGACGATCGACGACCAGACCGAAGCGCCGAGCCCGAATCGTAGGGCGGCGCCGAGGATGACCAGCCCGTAGAGCAGGTAGAGGTCGACGGCGCCCGACACGTAGATCGCCAGGGTGACGGCGGCCATCTCGATCCCGGTGCTGACGATCCCTACCTCGCGTGCCGGGAAGCGGCCCAGGAGCCAGAGGACGAGGAGGCTCCAGGCGATGAGCGCGACCGAGATGCCGATGAGGACCTCGCGAGCCGCGATCTCGGGGCGGGCCAGTCCAAGGAAGGCGGCGGCCAGGGCGGCCATCCCGAGGCGGACCCACGCGAGCTGACGCTCCTGGGCGCGCATCTGGCGCTCGAGGTTGAGCTCGAGCTCGTGCGAACCGTCTGACCAGGCTTCCATGCGCGCGGCTGCACTCTAGCATCGCGGTCCGGTCCTTCCGTAG
>DASUFJ010000062.1:0-4012 GCA_036274575.1 Candidatus Limnocylindria bacterium | reverse complement strand
GCCCTACAACACCGCGACTGCAACGGCTGCGACCTATCACGCAGCCACGGTTTGGGCTTCTCCGCTTTCGCTCGCCACTACTAACGGAATGTTCTCTGCTCCTCGAGGTACTTAGATGTTTCAGTTCCCTCGGTGTCCTCGCCACGGCCTATGTATTCAACCGTGCGTCCCGGGACATTACTCCCGGGGGGTTTCCCCATTCGGATATCTCCGGATCAACGCTTGCTCGCAACTCCCCGAAGCATTTCGCTGCCTGCCACGTCCTTCGTCGGCTCTTGGCGCCAAGGCATCCACCGCATGCTCTTAGTAGCTTGACCTACAGCGTTCACGCGGCTAGCACGGTGCTGGCCGCCCCCGGGATTGGCCCGGAAAACGTCTGCGGTCGCGTCGGAATCTCCTCGACGAAATCGATGCTTCCACTCTTCGATTGGTAAGCGTTTCAGCGAGTCCGCTGACCGGTGGGCGCGACGCGTGGTCACGCGCAGCGGTCAGGGGACCGAGAGCCGATGTGGGGTTTTCACACAGAACGCGAGGACCGACCCGGAGGGGCCACCTCGCGAAAGTGAAGCGAGTTTAGCATCGGTGCCGGGGGGGGTCAAGGCGACCATCCCCGTGCTAGGCTTCGCGCGCCGGCCGATGCGACGCCGTCGCAGAATGCCGCCCGAGCACGTGAGAATCGTCGATGGTTGCCCAGGCCGAAGCCCAAGCCCCCGCCGAATCTGACAATCCCGGCCGCCTCGGCCTCCTCCTGGCGGCGGCGATGTTCGTCCTCGTCGTCGATACCTCGCTCATGAACGTGTCGATCTCGGCGGTCGTGCGCGACCTGGGCACCACGGCAAGCGGCGTTCAGTCCGCCATCGCGCTCGAGGCGCTCGTCTCGGCAGCGTTCATCCTCATCAGCAGCAAGCTCGGCGATCTGTTCGGACGCAAGCTTGCCTACACCCTGGGCCTCGTGGGCTACGCGATCGGGGCGACGGCCATGGTCCTGGCGGACAGCCTGCTTCCGGTGGTCATCTTCTGGGCGATCGTGGGTGGGCTGGGCGCGTCACTGCTCCTGCCCGCGATGCAGTCGCTCATTCATGGAAACTTCGAGGGCGCCGCGCAGCGACGGGTCTATGCGCTGGTCGGAGCCTCGGCGGCCATCGCGGCCGCGGTGGGTCCGCTGGTCGGCGGCTTCATCACCAGCGTGTGGTCGTGGCGCATCGCGTTCGCCGGCGAGGTCGTCATCATCGCCATCGTGCTGGCCGGCCTTGGCCTGGTGAGGGACGTGAAGTTCACCGGCGAGCGGCGAATCGACCTGGTGGGGGCGGCATTCTCGGTGTTTGCGATGGGCGGCATCGTCCTGGGCATCCTGGTCTGGGAGGGCGGCGGCGAGGCGGTTGTCGCGCTGCTGGCGATTGGCTTTGCGTCGCTGGGCCTGTTGGCCTGGTGGCTGGTGCGTCGCAAGCGACGGGGTGAGGTGCCGCTCATCGAGCCCGGCCTCTTCAGCTCCAAGCCGTTCCGGATCGGGATCAGCCAGCAGATGATGCAGCAGATCTCGCTGGGCGGCCTGATGATCGCACTGCCGCTATTCCTGCAGATGGTCCTCGAGTTCAACGCCCTCGGAGCGGGCCTCATGCTGGCGCCACTCTCGCTGAGCATGTTCGCCGTCGCCACCCTGGTCGGTCGACGAGCCGGACAGCGCCGGCCCGCGGTGATCATTCGACTCGGCTTCGCCCTGGTCGTGATCGGCGTCCTCCTGATGCTCCCGCTCGTGTCCCTGATCGACGCGGACAGCGCCTGGTGGCTGGCACCGCCCCTGGCCATCGCCGGCGCCGGCCTGGGTCTGCTCGTGTCGCAGCTGAACAACTACACGCTGGCCCCCATCGAGGCGGAGCGGATCAGCGAGGCGGCCGGGGTCAATTCGGCCGCCGGTTCGTTCGGCCTGTCATTCGGCCTGGCGCTGGCGGGGAGCCTGATGCTCGCGAGCCTGGCCCTTAACTTCACGAATGCGGCCAACGACAGCACGGTCCTGCCGCCGGAGGACAAGGAGCAGGTCGCGACCGTCCTCGAGGAGGGCGCCGAGCTGATGAGCACGTCACAGGTCGAGGCTCTCCTCGCCGACGAGCCGGAAGCGATCCAGGACGAGATCATCCGCATCAACGAAGAGGTTCGGCCCCGCGCATTGCAGATCGCGCTCCTGGTGCCCCTGCTGGCGGGACTGGTCGGCCTCTTCAACGGCTTCCGGATGGTGCGGCTGCCCGACGTGCAGCCAAAGGCCGATCTCGAGGAGTTCGCGCTGGGCGGCTGATCGGGGCGATGGTGGAGATGAGGGGACTCGAACCCCTGACCCCCTCCTTGCAAAGGAGGTGCTCTCCCAGCTGAGCTACATCCCCAGGCGCGTCCGCAATGCTACCAGCCGGCGCGTGAGGGCTGGATCAGGGCGGCGTGAGCCTCCGACGCGGCTCCGCGGGCAGCGGCTCGCCGGCGGGCCACGGCACCTCGCGGATGACGCACACCGGCGTCTGCTCGCGCGCCTGGCCAAGCGGGTTGTCGGCGAAGAGGCGCTCCACGAAGCGGCGATCCACGCCGGGGCTGGCGCCCAGGATGGCGCAGCCGGCGTCGTTGGCGTCGATGACCGCCACCGGCGCACCGATGGCCGCGGCGATCGCGCGGGCGGCCTCGTCGGGCTTGCGCGGGCCGAGAGTGGCGGCCTCGTTGTACGGCGGGATCGTGTAGCTCGTCGGGCCGTCGATCGCACGAGCCTGCGGCCCCGCTACCCGGTAGAAGACGCCGTGAATGCCGAAGGGCCGCGTCACGGCGGACGCGGCGGCTGCCAGGAGGATGCGCGGTGCGCCGACCTCGCGAATGGCGAGCTCCATGGTCTCGGCCGACCCGAGCCCGATGCCGTAGCCGGGACGGGTGACGAAGCGCTCCAGGAGGCGAGCCAGGCGTCCGGGGCGGATGTCCCTGATCGGGTACGACCGCCCCTGGCTGATGGCCACCATCCGCTCGCTGACCGCCACCAGCCGGACGTCGTCGCCGAGCTCGCCGACATAGCGGGCCACGGTCTGCGCGGCGTCGTCGGTGGCGGTGACGAGGTGGGTGCGCACCGGGTGGCGGGCGTAGACCGCGCCGCCCAGGCTGGCGTGGAGGGCCCGACCCTCGTTCGGCTCGGCCAGGATGCCGGTCGGGCGCTCGCCGGACGGCGCGCCGGTCATCGGCTCTGAGGACACGCGCGCGCTCCATCGGATGTCGAGGGTGAAGGTGGTGGGCGTTTCTGGACTCGAACCAGAGACCTCTGCCTTATCAGGGCAGTGCTCTAACCAGCTGAGCTAAACGCCCCTCGGGAGGCGGCATCGTAGCAGCCGGTCGGAGGCGCCCGCAACCGCAGGCACTCGACGGCCGCCGTAGGATGAGCGCCGGAGGAGGGATCGGCGATGCATCTCCCGCCCGTCGGCAAGACGCCCAACGACTGGGCCGAGGAAGAGGCGCGCCGGCTCGAGGTCCGAGAGGCGCTGGACAGCCCGTACGGAACGTCGCTGTCACGGCGCAGCCGCCGCATCATGGGCTGGGTCCTGGCGCTCATCCTGATCGGCATGATGACGCTGACGCTGCTCGGGCTGCTGGGGGTCATCGACGTCTTCAACCCGCCGGCATCGGACCCGCCACCGGTCTGATCCGAGCCGGACACGAAAAAGCCGTCTCAGATGGAGACGGCCTTCGGCTCATCGGCTGAAGAGTGACAGGAATCCGCGTTGCCAGCGGGAATCAGGTCGTCAGTTCGAGGGCGGTTCAGCTCATTCACCGATGCCCCCTCGAGGCATCGGTCCTTTCGGCGAGCTGGCCGATCGACCTGGGATCGATGGCCCCGGCGAACCGGGTCCACGTGTCTCCCTAGAAAGGAGGTGATCCAGCCGCACCTTCCGGTACGGCTACCTTGTTACGACTTCGTCCCAATCACCAATCCCACCTTCGACGGCTGCCTCCTTGCGGTTGGCCCACCGGCTTCGGGTGTTATCGGCTTTCATGA
>DASUFJ010000061.1:0-11809 GCA_036274575.1 Candidatus Limnocylindria bacterium | reverse complement strand
GGCAGTCGCATCAACGGCTGGCAGCGGATGCGCACCATGCTCAAGAACGCCCACCCGCCGGCCTCCGGCGGACCGCGGGAGCATCCCGGCCTGTTCGTGACCGACGCCTGCCCGCACTTCCTCCGCACGATCCCCTCCCTCTCCCGGGACGACAAGAACCCCGACGACGTGGACACGGAGGCTGAAGATCACGTGGGGGACGAGGTACGATACGAGGTCTACACCAACGTCGGCCGGTTCGCGAAGAAGAAGGTCGTCGGGAGGTAACCCATGCCTGTCAGCAGCGTCCACCCCTTCTACGACGATCAGGTCGAGGACTGGATCGACTCGCGCGTCGCCATCGCCGGTGAGCGAGCGGTGCGCGCCGACATCCAGCGCTACCTGCCCGTGCCTCCGGGCATGGGGCAGCCCGCCGCGCGCACGGCGGTGCCGAAGCATGGTGTCTCGTTCCAGCAGCACGACCGCTACAGCTGGTACGCGACCTTCGCCGACTACCCGGAGATCGTGGCGCCCACGGTCGAGGCCTTCCAGGGCCTGATCCACGAGAAGAAGCCGCGCGTCGATCTCCCCTCGCAGATGGAGTACCTCCGCGAGAAGGCAACCGCCAACGGCGAGAGCCTCGACGAGCTGTGGAAGATGGTCACGCGCGAGCTGATCAGCTCCGGCCGTCAGGTCCTACTGGGCGAGGTGCTCCCGGGCACCGACCGCGTCGTCTCGTGCCCCTACCACGCTGAGAGCCTGATCAACTGGCAGATCAGCACGCCGCGTGAGGGCTCCGTCGTGTCCCTGGCCGTCCTGGCCGAGGGCAGTTTCCGGCCGTCCGAGGACGATGAGTTCGAGACCGACCTCGTCACGCAGTACCGCGAGCTGCGCATGATCCAGGGCAAGTACGCGGTGCGCCTCTGGGAGTCGGAGACCGACGTCGCGCAGTCGGGCATGGCCGGTGGCGGCAAGACCGTTCAGCAGTCGACCGAAGTGCTGCCCAGCCTGGGCGAGCCCACCAAGGTCACGCAGCCTGAGCAGGACGCCAACGGTTTCCTTGCGCCGCAGCGCCTCGGACAGGCGTTCGACTTCATCCCGATCGACGTGGGCAACGCCGACGGCATCGGCTTCACGTACGGGCACATCCCGATCCTGCCCATGGCCAAGCTGGCGCTGGCGATCTTCCGCAAGAGCGCCGACTACAACCGCGCGCTCTACAACAAGGGCGACCCGCAGGCGTACATCGCCGCGGACATGGCCGAGGAGGATCTGCCGACGACGGTGGGTGGCAGCGAGCTGTGGCTGTTGCCGCAGGGCGGCAAGGCCGACTTCCTCGACATCAACGGCGACGGCATCCCGCTGATGCGCGACGCGATCCGTGACCTGTTCGATCGCTTCGTGCAGGAGGCAGGTCGCTTCCTGGAGACCCAGGACAAGGTCAACCCGAACGAGTCGGGCCGCGCGGTCGAGAAGCGACTGTCTGCCCAGCGCGTCACGCTGCGCAGCCTCGTGATCGAGGCCGGTCGCCTGATGGAGAAGCACCTCCGCACGATCGGCAAGATGCTCGGGCTCGACGAGGCCTCTCTCCAGCAGATCAAGTTCGAGCCGAACATGGACTTCACCGAGCTGAAGCTGTCCGGCCAGGAGCTGCTGCAGCTGATCTCCGCGAAGAACATGGGCGCGCCGCTGTCGCAGCGCTCTCTGCATCGAGTCATGGGCCAGGGTGGCCTGACCGACATGACCTTCGAGGAGGAGCAGCAGGCGCTCACCGACGAGCAGAACCTGCTCGGCCCGCCGCCCACGAGCGTGCTCGCGACGTCCACGACCGATGACCACCGCCACCTCTACACCGCGGATGCTGACACGACCGAGATGGCTGATGGGCACGCTCACCCCATCGAGGATGGGGTGATCATGCCCGCCAACGGTCACACGCACGCGGCCGACATCCGCGCGGCGAAGGTCGCGGCGCCGCCCGACGCCGCCGGCCCCGCCGGTGGGCCCGACCCCGACGGCGCCGAGGCCGACGCGGAGGATGGCGAGTGAGGGTCGTCGTCACCACCGACGACGGCGAAGAGGTGATCTTCGAGGGACCGGACGCTGAGGCCCGCCTCCGTGCGTGGCTTGGCGTGCCCTACCTCTCGATCCTCACGCCGCAGCGGGAGATCCCCGTGGTCGGTCCGTCCCCGTTCGTGATCGGACAGCCCGATGTCGTGCACGTCCCCGCCCACACGATCCCACAGTGGCCGAACACATGGTGACCTACGAGAGAGCAGTCGAGGCGGCCATCGCCGGCCATGCGGACCAGTTCCGCGCGCACACGGGCGAGCCGTTCATCGTGCACCCGCTGCGCGTCGCCGCGCGGCTCACGTGGCCGATGTTCGAGGAGGATGACGCCTACGACGCTCGTGTCGCGGCGGTGCTGCACGACTCGATCGATGCCGGCCACGCGCGGCTCGACGAGACCACGCTGCACTTCGGCCGACACGTCCTCACCCTCACCGAGCGACAGGCAGCGTTCCTCGACGCGGTGACCCGCCGTGAAGGTGAGTCGGACGCGCTCTTCTTCGCGCGCGTGCTCGCTGTGCGCGGAGCGCGCTGGATCGTGATTGCGGACTGCGAGGAGAACCTCGCGGACCTGCCGACACCGCACCCGCAGCGGGCGGCCTACGAGGCAGCCATCAAGGTGCTCAGTGGCCACATCGAACGATGACCTTCGCGATCTGCTGATCGCCCGCACGCTGGACCTACAGGGGTTCGGCGTGGGGGTCACGCGGCGCCTCGTCGCGCTCCTCGATCAAGCCGAAGAGGACCTGATCGAGCGACTGCGTCGTGAGGGTGCGCGCATCGGTCTCGGTGAAGCGAACGTCCTGGCCACCAAGAAGCGCGTCGCGCGACTGGAGGCCCTGATCAAGGACCTGCAGGCGCTGCGCGGCGCCGCGTACCGCAAGGCCTACGGCCAGTTGCGCGATGAGCTGAAGGAGTTGGCCGTCGCCGAGGGCGCCTACACCTCCGCCTCCTTGCAACAGGCCATCGCCATCGTCGAGTTCGAGGCGCAGCTGCCCGCCCCGGGCACGCTCCGCGCGCTCGTGACCAGCCAGCCGTTCCGCGGCGCATTCCTGCGCGAGTGGATCGCCAAGCTGGAGCGTGACGACGCACGCCGGGTGCGCGACGCGATCCGTCTCGGCGTGATCGAAGGCCAGGGACTCGATGCGATCGTGCAGCGGATCCGCGGCACGCGCTCCCTCGGCTACAGCGACGGCATCTTGCAGGCCAGCCGGCGCGAGATCGAGGCCGTGGTGCGCACCGCGCTCGGCCACGTCTCGAACCGCGCTCGCGAGGCGGCCTTCCTCGCGAACCAGGACGTCATCAACGGCGTCATGTGGGTCAGCGTGCTCGATGGCCGCACCACCACGGTGTGCGCGAGTCGCGACGGCGCCGTCGCCGCCCTGCCTGGGCAGGTCGACGAGCTGCCCGCGGGCACGCCCCGCTTGCAGCCCCCCAACGTACGACCGCCGGCCCACTTCGCCTGCCGCAGTCTCGTGGTGGGCGTCATCAACGGGATCGGCGTCGTGGGGGATCGGCCGTTCATCACCTCGACCAAGACGGGCAAGGCGCGGCAGATCGACTTCGTCGAGGCAGCCCGGGAGAAGGCCGGTCGGCGGTGGTCGGGGCTCACCCGCGGCGGCCGCGCGCGGCTTGTTGCTCAGGAGCGCGAGGCCTGGGCGGCCAAGAACATCGGGATCGTGCCCGGGAAGACCACCTACGAGCAGTTCATCGCACGCCAATCCGCCCGGTTCCAGGACGATTGGCTTGGGCCGAGCCGCGGGGCGCTCTACCGGCGCGGCGGGCTGGAGCTGCAGGACTTCGTCTCCCCGACCGGCCGCGAGTGGACGCTGGTCGAGCTGGCCGAGAGGCAGCCGGCCGCCTTCGCGAAGGCGGGCTTGATCTGACCGGGCAGGCTGTCGTATCATCACCCTGTACGGCTTGCGCAGGCGCGTAGGCACGACCGGCGGCAGGAGTCGTCGACCGGTCAAACACGCTGACCAGAAGGAAGGCAACATGGACCGGACCCGTTCGATGAAGATCACGCTCAAGTCGTCTCCGCTGCACGGCCTCGTGCCGTACGAGGGGGACGACGACAAGCCCGACGCTCCCGAGATCACCCCGGCGATCCAGAAGATCATCGACGAGGGGATCGCGAAGGCGACGGAAGGTCTGAAGAACACCAACAAGGCGCTCAAGGACGAGAAGAAGGCTCTCGCCGACGCGCAGAAGGCCATGCTCGACCAGTTCTCGACCCTCGGCGGAGCCGAGGGCGTCAAGAAGCTGCTGGAGCAGAACGCCAAGCTGCGCGAGACGGAGGAGGGCAAGCTGCTCACCGAGGGCAAGCACCAGGAGTGGCTCGACCTGAAGACGGCCGCTCTTCGCAAGGACACCGAGAACCAGATCAAGGCCGTGCGTGACGAGGCGACGAAGGTCGCCACGGAGCGTGACGCCGCGATCGGCGAGCTGCGCACCCTGCGCCTCTCGGTCGACGTGTCCAAGGCGATGGCGGAGTCGAAGGTTCGGACGGACAGTCCGGGCCTGCAGGACGACATCCTGGCCGCGGCCGAGAAGGTGTTCACCTGGGACCCGGACCGCAAGGTCATGGTCATCAAGGACGAGGACGAAGGCGTGGTGTTCGGCAAGGACGGCAAGACCCCGAAGACCGTCTCCGAGTGGCTCGTGGAGCAGCAGGAGTCCCGCCGTCACTGGTGGGGCGAGTCGGTCAGTGGTGGTGCAGGTGGTTCGGTGCACCTCAAGAACATGGGTGACAACCCGTGGTCCGAGGCGAACTGGAACGTGACCAAGCAGGGTGAGGTCGTTCGGACGCGCGGCATGGACGTCGCGCAGAAGATGGCCAAGGCCGCGGGGTCGCACATCGGCGCCATCGCTCCCGCGAAGAAGAAGAGCTGATCCACGACCACGACACCTACCCCTACCCCCGGAAACCAACCATGAACCTCTCCTTCGCCCGTCGCGTGCGTCCCTACGCGATCACCCAGGTCGCGGACGTCATCGTGCCGTCCGTCTTCACGCCCTACGTCCAGCAGATCACCGAGGAGAAGGCCCGCCTCGTGCAGTCCGGTGTCGTCGAGCGCAGTGCGCTCATCGACGCGCTGCTCGCCGGTGGCGGCCTGACCTTCAACGTGCCGTCCTTCAAGGACCTCGCGAACGACGCCGACAACGTGTCGAGCGACGTCGCGGCCGGCGTCAGCGATGCCACGCCCAAGAAGACCGGCACGGCGCGCGAGATCGCGGTGCGACTCAGCCGCAACAGCGTCTGGTCGAGCGCGGACCTCGCGGGCGACCTCGCCGGTGCGGACCCGATGCAGTCCATCGCGAACCGCGTGGGCTACTACTGGGCCCGGCGCCTGCAGGCCGCGTTCGTCGCCACGCTGACCGGCGTGTTCAACGACAACGAGGCGGCCCCGACCGGCACCGAGCACGTCCAGAACGACCTGTCCGTGGACATCAGCGGCGGCGCGTTCATCGATGGCGTCACCAACTTCTCGGCCGAGGCGTTCATCGACGCCCTGGCCACGATGGGTGACTCCAGCGACCGGCTCCGCGCGATCATGGTGCACAGCGTGGTCATGGCCCGCATGCGCAAGAACAACCTGATCGACATGATCCCGGACGCGCGTGGCGAGATCGAGATCCCGACGTTCCAGGGCCGCGAGGTCATCGAGGACGACGGGCTCCCGGTGCCGTCGGCCGGCGTGTACGAGACGTGGCTGTTCGGCATGGGCGCCGTGAAGCTCGGTGTCGGCTCCCCGAAGGTGCCGACCGAGGTCGACCGCAAGCCGGAGGCCGGCGCGGGCGGTGGCGAGGAGCGCCTCTTCTCGCGCGTCGAGTGGTCGCTCCACCCGGCGGGCCACCAGTTCGCGGTGGCCTCCCCGGCGATCGGTGGTCCGTCCAACGCGGCCACGGCCGGCAACCTCGCGCACGCCGACAGCTGGGTGCGCGCGTTCCCGGAGCGCAAGCAGATCCACATCGCGCGGCTCATCACCCGCGAGTTCTGATCTGACGTCGGGCCCGCTCCTCCTGGGTAACTGGGGGGAGCGGGCCTGAAACCAATCCAGCTCTCCCCGAACAAAGGACAACCACCATGAGCAAGGGACTCACCCGTTCCCTCGGCCGCGCCGCCCCGACGCTGGCCAAGATCGTCAAGCAGCGCGTCAAGGCGCGTGCCGTGGCGCTCTCCATCGACGGCGCCACCGGCGTCGGCTTCGGCACTGCGGTCATCGGTGACCTCCCCGCCGGGAACATCCTGTTCCTCGGCGCGGTGGCCTACTGCCAGATCACGGAGGCCTCGGCCGGCATCGATGCGACCTTCGATGGCGACTTCTCGATCGGCACGGCGCCCACGGCCGATGCGACGCTCTCCGGTTCCGAGGTCGACATCGTCGCCTCGACGGCGCTCGGCGCCGCGACCGGCAGCGTCAGCCCGCGTGCACGTGGCACCCACGCCGTCGCCGTCACCGGCACGGTGCTGGACAACACGGACGGCTCGCTGGAGCTGAACCTGAACGTCCTGATCGACGACGCCAACATCAGCGCCGACGATGCGGTGGCCGCCGCCGACGTCGACCTGGAGCTGTCGTACGTCGTCCTCCTGGACGACTGACCTGAGCCTGCCCCGGGCCGGTGACCCCGGCCCGGGGCGGGAACCAACCGCGAGGAGAATCGCATGACCGACGAGACCGAAGACCCCGAGGAGCTGACCGGCGACGGCCAGCCCGCGGCCGAGCAGGCCCCGGCCGATGCGGCCGAGCCCACGCTCGACGAGCAGCTGGCCCAGGTGCGCGCCGAGATCGCGGAGGCCCGTGCGGCCCGCGACGTTGTGGTGCGCCGTCTGGTCGAGCTGCAGAACGAGGAGACCCGCCTGATCGAGGCCATGGAGCCCACGGCCATGCCGGGGCACATCCGCAACCAGCTCGGAATCCAGGGCTACCTGGAAAGCCAGCGCAAGCAGCGCGAGAAGCGCGCCGCCGATCGCACCGTTGCCCTGGGCAAGCTGGGCGGCGACACCTCCGCTCTTCGGGGCAAGGCTCCGATCGACGCGGCGTACCAGCGACCGACCGGCCGTCCGCGGCCGAAGTTCTCGCCGAAGGTCGGCTGATCCATGGTGCGCCGCCACGGCGTCCGCGGCCTGCGCGGTCAGGCCCTGGCGTTCCATCGCCGCGAGCGGCTGCTTGGCCACAAGACGGTCGTGTCGGACCTGTTCCGCACGGCCAGCTTCGAGCCCGGTGACACGATCCCGACGGCCACGCATTTCCCCTACCGCACCGGGGATGTGGCCTTCGAGTTCGAGCTGACCGTGACGGGGCCGGCGCCGGCCGGTGATCCGCTGCAGATCGGTTCCGGGCCGAACGTGACGCTCTCCATCGTCGGCACCGACCTCACGCTCCACGTGGGCGGTGCCGGCAACGACGGTGTCGACCTCACCGCGCCCGACGCCCTTCCGGCCGAGGGCAAGTACCGGATCGCCATCGCGGCGCGCGCCGGCACGGGCGAGGCGCGGCTGTGGGTCAACGGCCGCCTGCTCGCGCGCGGGCAGTCGGTGGACGAGGACTTCAGCGAGTGGTCGAATGACGCGGACGGCGCCTACGGCGTCGGGCTCACGGACGCCGAGGTCACCAGCGTCCTGGGCGTGTACATGAAGCAGGTGCCGCAGCACTTCGACGAGAGCCTGTACGCGTAGCCGCTGGAGGTAGCCGATGCTCGCCTTCGGCATCGAGATCACCACCGACCAGATCGCGGACGACGCGATCACCACGCCGAAGCTGGCCGACGGCGCCGTCACGAACGGTAAGTTGGCCGACATGGCCCAGGGCCTGCTCAAGGGCCGTGCGGCCGGCGCTGGGACGGGCGATCCACAGGACCTGACGGCGACACAGGTCAAGGCCATCCTCGACCTGCAGGCCAGCGAGGTCGACTACAGCAACGTCACCAGCGGCCTCGTCGCGACCACGGTGCAGGACGCGATCGATGAGCTGGACAGCATGCTCGATGCCCTGGGCAACGGCATGGTGTTCCAGGGCACGTTCGATGCAGGTGGCGGCGCGGGCCCGGTCAACTTCCCGGGAGCCGGCGCGGCTCAGGCGGGCTGGTTCTACCACGTCATCAACGCTGCCGCAGGCGGCACGACCGTGGGCACGAGCAATCCGCTCGTGGTGCACACGGGCGATCAGCTCGTGGCAGCCACGGACAACGCCTCAGCCACGAACGGCGCGGACTGGATCAAGCTGGACAACACCGACTCGGTCACCTCCGTGGCCGGGAAGGTTGGCGCGGTGCTGTTGGAGGCGCCGGACATCGGCAGCGTGCCGACGGATCGCCTGCTGGGCCGCGACACGGCCGGCACGGGCGCCACGGAGCACATCAGCGTCGGCGGCGGCATCGAGTTCGGCGGCGCCGCGAACCTGCAGCGCTCCGCGCTGACGGGAGACGTCACCGCGGCTGCGGGCAGCAATGCCACGACGATCGCGGCCGACGTCGTCGACAACACCAAGCTGGCCGACATGGCCCAGGGGCTCATCAAGGGCCGAGCCTCGGGTGCCGGCACGGGTGACCCCACCGACCTCACCGGTGCGCAGGTGAAGACGATCCTCGGCCAGATGCAGACGGCCGACATCGCTGACGATGCCGTCACCTTCGCGAAGATGCAGAACATCGCGACGGACCGCCTGATCGGGCGCGACACCGCAGGCACCGGCGACCCGGAGCAGATCGCTCTCGCAGGCGACGTGCAGTTCGATGGTGCGGGCAACATTCGGCTTGGTGTCTTCTCGGGCGACGTGACGAAGAGCGCCGGCAGCCTCAGCACGATCATCAACGGCTTTGCCGCCACGATCGCGTTCAAGGGCTCGCTGACGCCGGCTACGCTCGGATCAGACCAGAACAACTACAACCCGTCCGACCTCGACATCACGACTGTGCTGCGTCTCACCGCCAGCACGCCGGTCAACATCACTGGCATCGTGCCCACGGCTCTGTTCAGTCAGACCGGCGGCCGGTGGCTCTACGTGCAGAACATCGGCTCCAACGCGATCACGCTGGTCAACGAGAGCGCCAGCTCCACGGCGGCGAACCGCTTCGCCCTGCCGGGCAACGTGATCCTCAACGCGAACGAGTCGATCTTCCTGATCTACGACGGCGGCGCTTCTCGCTGGCGCGCGGCAGATGACAAGACGAAGACGCTGACGGGCGATGTGACTGGCGCTGGCGCCTACAGCCTCGCGACCACCATCGCGAACGATGCGGTTACGTTCGCGAAGATGCAGAACCTCAACACGGACCGCCTGCTGGGCCGCGACACGGCCGGCACGGGTGACCCCGAGGAAATCGCTGTCGGAGGTGGCCTGGAGTTCGGAGGCGCGGCCAACATCCAGCGTAGTGCGCTCACGGGCGATGTCACGGCGCCGGCAGGCTCGAACGCCACGACCCTCGTGCAGGGCTCTTCGACGTTCGCCCTGACCGGTGACATCACGCCGCCGCAGATCACGGCCAGCCAGAACAACTACAACCCCACGGGCCTCTCGACAGCCTCCGTGTTGCGCCTGTCCACGGACTCGTTGCGCAACATCACAGGCATCGCGGGCGGTGCCGATGGCCGCCTGCTGTTCCTGCACAACGTCGGCGCGTTCAACATCCGCCTCGACGATGAGAGCGCCAGCTCCACGGCCGCCAACCGCTTCGCTCTGACCACGAACCTGATCATCTCACCCGACGAGGTGGTGCTGCTGCAGTACGACAGCACGACGCAGCGCTGGCGCGAGGTGGCTGGCCGTACCACCACACTGCAGGGCGACGTCACCGGCACGGGCAACGGCACCTTCACGGCCACCATCGCCAACGATGCGGTGACCAACGCGAAGCTGGCCAACATGGCCACCGCGACGATCAAGGGACGCACCACCGCGGGCACGGGCGACCCCGAGGATCTCACGACCGCCCAGGTCATCACGATGCTCGGCCTTGACACCGCGATGGAGTTCCGCGGCAACTTCGATGCCGGCGGCACCGTGGGCCCGGTCAACTTCCCGGGCAGTGGCACCGAGGAGGCTGGCGGCACGTACGCGGTCACGAACGCCAACGCCAATGGAACGGTGCTTGGCACGAGCAACGCGCTCACGGTGTACACGGGCGATCTTCTGGTCGCGCGCCAGGACAACGCGAGCGCCACCGACGGGGCGCACTGGTTCGTCCACAGTGGCAACCGGGCCACCGACCTCATCGCTAAGAGCAGCGTGTCGGTTCTGAACGGCGGCATGTCGATCGCGAGCACTGGCATCCCGAGCCTCAACTACACCGCGAGCACGGCATCGGATGCCGACGGCGACGTGCTCGCTGGCGCGGGCCGCGCGAGCGCCAACTTCTTCGCCGGGCTCAATGTGGGATCGGGCCCCTCCTCTCCGTTCAATGTTTCGACCCTGCACACGACCGGCGCGCTTTATGCGGTGCACGACAGCAATGTGGGTATTGGCCATGGTGCAGTCAGCTACGACTGGGCGAGTCGCCTTGTCTTCGCGGTGAATCCTGGTCAGGGACACCCGAGCTTCTCGTTGCCCATCGCGGCCTCGATTCCTGTGCCGGCGCTTGTCGTCTTCAGCGACGGCGACGTCGCGATCGACCCGGAGGGCCTCTTCGACGGAGTGGGTGCCACGCAGCCGATGCCGAAGGGCGGCGACCTCATCCTCAAGCCCGGCTTCCGCGTCGGGCCCGATGGCGGCGGCCAGTTCGCCCCGGCTGACCACGTGGAGTTCAAGGAGTTCAACCTTCGTGTCAGCGCGAGTCAGACCGACATCGCGGCCATCTATGGTGCCGTCGCGACGGCCGCGGGCGACATGCTCGCGGCCTTCGATGGATGGGTGGTGGGCATCGCTGCCTACGCCATCGACGCGCTCCCTGCCGGCGCGACGATCGACCTCGACCTGTGGGTGAACGGTGCGAACGAGGGCGCGACGCTGACTCTTCAGCTGACCAACGGCGCGCCGGCCGGCCGCACGATTCTGACGCCTGCAACCTACTTTGAGCTGACCGCTCTGGACAAGATCAGTGTGCGCGGAACCTCGAACGCGAGCGTGAGCGCCAACACCGACGTGCAGATCGAGCTGATCGTGATGCAGCGCCTGACGGTGGGGAGCGTGGACCCATGACCATCATCGGCGCGATTGGCGATACGCTGCCTCCCCCTCCGGGCGATGGTGCCGAGGAAGACACGAAGGACGACCTCAACGACGAGCTGGGGGACGACAAGGGCGGTGACGTCGGTGATGCCATCGACCCAGAGGATGAGGACAAGGTCGACGAGTTCCTCAATCCGCCACCGCTCGACGACAAGCAGGCCGAGATGGCCCTGAAGTCCTGGAAGGCTACCCCGCTCATCATCGCTCTCATTGCGGCTGGTATCATCAAGCCCGAGCCCCCGCCGAAGTAGGACCATGGCCAACGAACTGAACCTCCGCCTCTCCCCGGGCCAGACTGGCCTGACGATCGTGGCGCGGCTTCGTGCGCCCGGCGGCGCCCAGCAGGGCACCGACATCAGCTGTCCCGAGAACGGCACCGTCGCCGGCTTCTACTCGGGCAACATGCCCGCGGCGCCGGCCAATGTGTACACCGTCGACTTCTTCGACACGGTCAACAGTCGCCTCGTGGGCGTAGGCGAGATGCACTGGAACGGCACCGAGGAGCTGACGATCGAGGACGCGGTCGACGACATCGCTTCGGCGAGCGCCGCCATTCTCGCGGCCATCGCCGCCCTCGACGACCTCAGCTC
>DASUFJ010000060.1:0-18083 GCA_036274575.1 Candidatus Limnocylindria bacterium | reverse complement strand
GAAGCTACCCACAGATTGTATGACGCGCGTGGATAACGCGATAGTGCCAATTCCCGTCCCGTCACGCTCGCACGAGGGCTCAGCCGCGCCGGATCAGCACGCCGTTGTCATACACAGGCCTGCCTCAGGCGCCCGACTCCTCCGATGCGTCCGGCGTCGGGGGTTGCGCGTGCGGATCCTCGAGGCGCACGAATCCATGCAGCCGATCGAGCGCGATCCGGTCGCCACCTGCGCTGCGGGCGCTGTCGAGCGCCTCGCTCACGCGGGCCAGCAGCCCATCCACCTCGAGATCCTCACCGGGACGCATCGTCGCGACGCCGATGCTCACGGTGATGGGCACCTCGACCTCGCCAGCGGCGACCGGCCGCAGCGCGAGGCGGTGGCGCAGCGCGTCAGCAAAAGTGGCCGCACCCGCCTCGTCCGTGTGGGGGAGGGCTGCGACAAACCCGTCGCTCCCGAACCGGCCGAGCGCGTCCGCCTCGCGAACCCGGAGCCGGAATCGGAGGGCGACCTCCCGCAGCACCGCGTCGCCGGCGGCGATGCCGTGCTCGGCATTCACCTCGCCGAACCGGTCCACGTCGAGGAGGACGAGGGCCAGCGGGTGGCGGTAGCGGCGCGCCATGGCGACCTCGCTCCTCAGGCGCTCGAGGATCGCCGCGCGGCTCGCGACCCCGGTCATCGGATCGATGGTCGCCGAGCGCTCGAGCTCACCGCGCTGGAGGTCGACGGTGCGTCGGGCGCGGAGGAGCTCCTCGATCGTCGATCGCAGCTCATCGGCGAGCCGCTCGGCCTCGGGTGTGGCCCCGGGATCGCGGATGAGCGCGGTCACCCCGGCACCGGACCGATGCATCGCGATCTCGAGGCTGCCGACGCCGCGGCGTGTTGTGACGATCGAGTCGTCGGACGGCAGCTCGGCGATCGAGACGCCGAGGAGGTCGTCGGCTCGCTGTCCCGCCGATGACGTGTCCAGCCCGAGGAGTGCGGTCGCGGCTGCGTTCCAGTCACGGAGGCGGAGGCTCCCGTCGAAGCGGAGGACCGCGTCGTCGAGGCGCTCGGCGAGCGCCGGCAGACGCTCCTCGTCACTGGCGTCGGTCCCGCGCGCTCCGGCATCGACCCATCGGGTGAGGGCGACGACCTGGCTTGCGACGAGCGCACCGAGGCCGAGCGCTCCCTCGACCGATCCGGACCGGTCGGCCAGAAGGCCGGCGGCGCCGATCGCCATGAGCGCGGCGGTCCACGAGTCGCGCCCGTCTTCCCGCGCGACGGCCGCTGCTCCGGACACGAGTGCGGCGACACCCAGCAGGGCGGGCGCGATGGCGCCCAGGTCCGCGACGAGACCAACGACGGCGGCGAGCTCGGCAATGACCATCACGCCGACCGCCGCAAGTCGCGAGACGCGGGCCTCGGCGTAGCGAACGTCCCGAACGAGCGTCGCGGCGGCCGTCAGCGACGCGGCGGCCAACACCGCCAGGGCGGCATCCCGACCGGCCACGGCCACGAGTGCCCCACCGGCCAGGGCCCCCGCCGCGCCCGCGTCGAGGATCGGCGCCAGCGCGTTGTGACGCAGGCCGTCGACAAGTGCGATGACGGCGGCGAGTGCCGCGGTGACCACCAGCGCCGCGGCGAGGACCGGGATGACCCAGGCCATGCCGTGGTCGGCGAGGACGATCGGCGGAGCCGCGCGCAGGAGGACGATGCCGGCCACCGCGAGGAGGCCAAGAAGCAGCGTCGAAGCGCCGCCGGCGACGCGCACCGCGGCGGATCGGTCCATGCGTCGAGTGTCCCGTGTGGGGGAGCGGTGGGCAATGGTACGAACGCGCCGCCCGGCTGAGGGCTGCCATACTCGGCGTCCGTGACCGACCGACCGCGCGCCGACATGTCGCGCTCCGCCTTCCTGTCGGCCACCGACGAGCTGATCGCCGAGGGCGAGCGCATCCTCGACGCCCCCGGGTGGGATCGGTTCCGCGCGTGGCTGCTGGCGACCGACCAGCTGCTCGAGCGGGTGTGGGGTCGCATGGACCGCTACCACCTCGCCTGGCTCAACGTCGGGCGGGACAGCGCGCCGCCCGGCTCACAGCTGGACGAGGCAGGCACCCTGCGCTTCGTTTCCGAGGTGGCGAGCGCGAAGCTGGCGGTCCTGCGTACGATGCGAGGATCCGTGGAGCGCCAGGGCTGGACGCTCCTCTCCGACGATTGAGCGACGAGGCAGGAGAAGCGGTGAGCTATCCGATCCCCGCCGGCGGCCTGGCGGCCGTCCTGGCCCATCCCGACGACGAGAGCGTCGGCTGCGCCGGTGCGCTGGCCCTCGCTCACGCGGCCGGCCAGACGACCCGGCTCCTCGTCGCGACGCGCGGAGAGGCGGGCGCCCCCGAGGGAGCGGAGGGCCCCGGCTTCGGCGACACCCGCGAGGCGGAGCTCATCTGTGCGGCGCGCACCCTCGGGCTCGACGAGGTCAGCATCCTCGACGGTTACCCCGATGGCGGCGTGGCGGATGAGCCCTTCGCGCGCCTCGTCGACGAGATTGCCGCCTGGCTCGCCGACCGCCGACCGATGGCCGTGATCACCTTCGGCCCCCACGGCGTGACCGGCCACCCCGACCACATCGCCGTCGGCAGCGCCACGCGCTGGGCCGTCGAGAAGCTCGCCGAGTCAGGCATCGCCCCGAATGCCGTCTACGTCATCTCCCCCGTCTTCGACCCGAGCGGAAACCTGTACGACCTCTCGCCGGAGGAGCAGGCCGCGACCCACCGGATCGAGATCACCGGCTTCGCCGACAAGAAGCTCGCCTCGCTCGAGTGCCATGCCAGCCAGACCGATACCGCGACGGAGATCGCCGCGCTCCGAGCCGCCATCGAATCGGGCGAGCCGATCTACGAGGGCTACCAGCGCGTACGTCCCATCGTCCCGACCCCGCACCCGGCGTTCGACACCGCGCTCCTCTGAGCGTCGCACGCCGGGATCGCCCTCGCGCGGTACACTTGATTGCGATGGCAATTGATTCGAACCTCGCCAAGGTGGACGAGGTCATGACGGCGCTCTACGACATCTACGATCCGGAGATCGGGATGAGCATCGTGGACCTTGATCTCATCAAGGCGGTGGACATCGGCGAGGGTGAGACCCCGACCGAGATCAAGATGGTCCTCACCACGCCCTTCTGCCCCTGGGCGGGCGAGCTGATCCAGACGGTGAAGACAAAGACAGAGGAGGTCGTCGGCCCACCGGTGAAAGTCACCCTCCTCGCTGAGCGCTGGGAGCCTCCGCCCGGCCTCTTCTAGCGCTTCCGGGCGGCGCGCACGATCTCGCGTGCCGTTGCCGGCATCTCCGTCACCCGCCGCACGGCATCCTCGAGCTGGTCGACGTTGAACGGCTTCAGCACCACGATCACGCCCTGTTCGGTCAAGTAGCCCTGCTGCTCCTCGACCGCCTTCACCGCGGCGCTGCAGACGATGACCGGGATGGCGTCGAGAGTTCGATCCATCTTCAGCTTCTGGAGCAGCTGCCAGCCCAGCAGCTCTCGATCGCCCATGAGGAAGTCGAGGACGATGAGGTCCGGCTTCACCTCGCGCACGCGATCGAGCTCACGCGGGGCGTAGCTCATCAGGACCACGTCGAAGCCCAGGCCGCTGAGGATCTCGTCGAAGAGCTCGAGGATCTCCTGCGTGTCGTTGACGACGAGGGCGCGTGGGCGCTCATTCTTCGTTGCCACGGAGACCCCTGTGCATGAGCCCTGCCACGCCGGTCGACCGCTAGCATGCTCGCATGCGGATCTACACCCGCAAGGGCGACACGGGCACGACCGGCCTGCTGTTCGGCGGCGACCGGGTGAGCAAGGCCGACCTTCGGACCGATGCCTACGGCACCACCGATGAGGCCGTATCGGCCCTCGGCCTCGCGCGCGCCTCGCTGGGCGCGACCACGGACCGCACCGAGGCGCGGCTCGACGTGCTCATCGTGCGGCTCCAGCGTGAGCTCTTCGTCGTCGGGGCCGAGCTCGCCACCCACGTCGACCGCCGCGCGCGCCTCATCGACGGCACCACCCGCGTGACCCAGGAGATGGTCGCGGCGCTGGAGCGCGAGATCGACGACCTCGAGACGCTGGTCGAGCAGCCGAAGGAGTTCGTCCTGCCCGGCGAGACGATGACGGGTGCCTCGCTGGACCTGGCCCGCACCACCGTTCGCCGAGCCGAGCGTCGGGCTGTCGGGCTCACCGACGCCGGCGGCCTCCCCGACTCGCAGGTCATTCCGTATCTCAACCGCCTCGCCGACCTCCTCTTCGTGATGGCCCGCGCCGCCGACGGCGGCTTTCGTCCGGTCCGGGGGTAGGAGCGGCCGACGCGGGTTCCGCTTCTGACCGTCCCCAGCTGGCGTGCATGGGGTGCACCTAACGGCCGGCCTCAACCCCGAATTGGCGTCTCCGGCGTGCGCTGCACGGCTGCGGCGTGCGCCGCACGCACGAATCGGCCATCCGGAGCGACTGCGTCTCCCGTTGCGTGCATCTCGCGCACGTGCCCCGCATCCCCGGATTCGCACGACGAACCTGCGTCCGATGGTGGAATCCGCAGGCAAGCGGGCTAGAATCGGCCCGTATCGGTGCCGGACAAGCGCCCGAGCCATTCCGCCCGCCTTCGAGGTCTCACCAGCCATGACCCTCACCGCCCCCCGCCAGCAGATGTTCATCGACGGCGACTGGGCCGATGCCCGGAGCGGCGAAACCGCATCGGTCATCAACCCTGCCACCGAGGAGGAGATCGCCCAGGTTCCAAGGGGTGACGCTTCCGACGTCGATCGTGCGGTCGCGGCCGCCCGCGCCGCGTTCGAAACGTGGTCGCAATCGACACCGCAGGACCGATCGAAGGCGCTCTACGCCTTTGCCGACGCGATCGAGAAGGACGCCGAGACGCTCTCGCTGCTCGAGCAGCAGAACGTCGGCAAGCCGAAGGGCACGGCGGACTTCGACGTCGAGTTCACCGTCGACAACGTCCGTTACTTCGCCGGCGCCGCACGGGTCGTCGAGGGCAAGGCGGCCGGGGAATACGTCAGCACCCACACGAGCATGATCCGCCGGGAGCCGGCGGGGGTCGTGGGCCAGGTCGCGCCGTGGAACTACCCACTGATGATGGCGATCTGGAAGCTGGGCCCCGCCATCGCCGCCGGTTGCACGGTCGTCCTCAAGCCCTCGTCGATGACGCCGCTGTCGGCCATTCGCCTGGCGGAGCTGGCCGCCGACATCTTCCCCAGGGGCGTCTTCAACGTTGTGACCGGACCCGGGTCGGTCGTCGGTGACCGGCTCATCCGTCATCCCGACGTCGACATGGTCAGCCTCACCGGGGATACCGCCACCGGCAGGGAAATCGCGGCGGCGGCCGCCCAGACCGTGAAGCGCGTCCATCTCGAGCTCGGTGGCAAGGCGCCGGTTCTGGTGTTTGACGATGCCGACATGGACGCGCTGGCCGAAACCATCAAGCTCGCGGGCTTCTTCAACACCGGCCAGGACTGCACCGCCGCGACCCGGCTCATCGTCATGGGGGACGGCTACGACCGCGCGCTCGAGGCACTCGTGCCGGCGGTCGAGTCGATCAAGACCGGCGACCCGGCATCCGACCCGGAGCTCGATATGGGGCCGCTCGTCAGCAAGGCGCAGCGGGAGCGCGTCGCCGGCTTCATCGAGCGGGCGCGCGGATACGGGGCCGAGATCGCGGCGGGCGGTGAGTCGATCGGCGACCGTGGCTTCTTCTACAAGCCGTCGGTCGTCACCGGCGTGTCGCAGGACGCCGAGATCGTGCAAAACGAGGTCTTCGGCCCGGTCGTCACCGTCCAGCGCTTCAGTGACGAGGAGGAGGGCCTGCGTTGGGCGAACGGAGTGCCCTACGGGCTCGCCGCATCGGTCTGGACGAAGGACGTGAAGCGCGCCCTGCGCGCCGCGAAGGCGCTGCGCTACGGCACGGTCTGGATCAACGACCACCTCACGATCGCGTCGGAGATGCCGCACGGCGGCTTCGGCCAGTCGGGATACGGCAAGGACATGAGCAGCTACTCGATCGAGGACTACACGATCGTGAAGCACGTGATGGCCAAGATCGCCGATTGATCACGCACACGATCGAGATCGGCCGGCCCATCGAGGACGTGTTCGCCGTCCTCACGAACGTCGAGCTCACCGGGCGCTGGTATCCGGCGAGGGTCGATGAGTGGTGGACGTCGCCGCCGCCGCACGGGGTCGGGTCCACGCGGCGCGCGCGGACCTGGGTGCTCGGCCGGGCGATGGAGAACGACGCTGTGATCACGGCCTACGACCCTCCGCGCTTCGCGGCGATGAAGGGGCTGTCGCGCAACTCGCCGTTCGAAGCGACGCTCGCCTTCGAGCCGACCGCGGCTGGGACCAGGGTCCTGGTCAGGACGGTCTTCGATCTCCGCGGCCCCATGCGCCTCATCGGTCCGATCTTCATCCCGGCCTACGACCGAGGTTGGGACAAGGGCCTCACAACGCTCAGGTCGCTCATGGAGTCGGGAGAGCTCTGACGGACGACTAGGCAGATCTTCGAAATCTGCTCAGGATGGGAGCACCGTTCCGGACGCGGGCACGCCGTTCGTATATTGCTCCCTGTTTGGCACGTTACGGACGGCTCCGGGTTCGGGCCCGGCTATCCACGCTCGGACGGACGCCGATGTCGAGCCGGTCTGCGGATAGCGCGCCTCCGACGGCACACATTTCGAAACGCGCATCGACCGCGCCACTGGCCGCCCGGTCGATCCCGAGCGATCCATCGGCGACGCGGCTAGTCTGAGGGCTCACGCCACAGGAGGACTCCATATGACGTCACGCCTCAATCCCTACATCTCGTTCGACGGCAGCGCCAAGGAGGCGATGGAGTTCTACCGCGGCGTCTTCGGTGGAGAGCTCGCGCTGACGACCTACGGCGAGGGGAACATGGCGGAGAGTGACGCCGACGCGGGCCGCATCATGCACGGCCAGCTCGAGGCGCCCAACGGCATGACGCTGATGGGCGCCGACAGCCCGCCCGGCCAGCCGGCCGCGTCCGGTTCCGCGATCACGATCTCGCTGAGCGGCGAAGACGAGGGTGAGCTCACCGGGTACTGGAACGGCCTCCTCGACGGCGGAACCGTCACGATGCCGCTGGAGAAGGCGCCCTGGGGCGACCAGTTCGGGATGCTGACCGACAGGTTCGGCGTCGGCTGGATGGTGAACATCGCCGGGACTCCGCCGCAGCCCTAGCCGCGCTCGACGACCACCGCCTCGTCCTGTCGCATCTCGACGACCTCGCCGACGGCGTGGCCATCACGCGAGCGATCAGTACCGACCAGGACCCGACCCGGTCCGGCGCCCGGGATCGCCTGAGGCCGATCCGTCAGGTTGAGGGCGACGGTCATGCGCTCCGTGGGTCCGAGGCGCTCGTAGGCGAAGGTGCCGTCGGGCGTTGGCGCGAATTCCACGAAGTCGCCGTGAGCGAGCGCGGGGTGCTCGCGGCGCAGCGCGATCAGTCGTCGGGTGAGGGTGAGGATCGAGTCAGGATCCTCCGCCTGTCCGGCGACATTGACCGACGAGGCGTCGGGCGCGAGCGGCAGCCAGGGCGTCGCCGCGGGTGGCGCGAAGCCGGCATTGGGAGAGGCGTCCCACTGCATGGGTGATCGGGCCGGATCGCGTCCGCGGCCGGGCTCCCGCTTCTCGAGCGGATCGCGCGCATCGGCAGTCGCAACCGGCACATCCACCATCCCGATCTCGTCGCCGTAGTAGATCGTCGGGCTTCCCCGCAGGGTGAGCAGCATGAGCATGGCTGCCTTCGCCTGGTCGCGGCCGGCGCGGCTCGGCGACGCGAGCCTCGGGTAGTCGTGGTTGCCGAGCACCCAGCTGGCCCACGCGCCGTCCGGCAGGACGCGCTGGACGCCCTCGACCGCCGCGCGGATGGCGTCGGCCCGCCAAGGGCTGTACGCCACGTGGAAGTTGAACGGGATGTGGATCTCGTCGAGGTTCTCGCCGTAGGCCTGGGCCCATCGTTCGAGCTGCGGATGGTGGAGCTCGCCGATGCTGACGCGATCGCCGGGATAGTCATCGAGCATGCGCCGGAAGGACCGATACAGCTCATGGATGTCCGGATGGGCGATGTCGTTCTCGTGAAGCTGCGTGATCCACGGACCGAGCCGCCGCAGCTCGTCCGGCGTCGGCGACGGATTCGGCGGATTGTCGCGGAGCTCCGGATCCTTCATGACGAGCTGCGCGACATCGATCCGGAAGCCGTCGACACCGCGATCGAGCCAGAACCTCGCGACCCGGAACATCGCCTCTCGGACGTCCGAGTTGCGCCAGTTCAGGTCCGGCTGCTCCCGGAGGAAGGTATGCAGGTAGAACTGGGCGGTCGCCTCGTCCCACTCCCAGGCGTTCCCGCCGAAGAGGCTCAGCCAGTTGTTCGGCAGCCCACCGTCGGGACGCGCGTCGCGCCAGAAATACCAGTCGCGTTTCGGGCTCGCGCGCGACGACCGGGACTCAACGAACCACGGATGGCGGTCGCTGGTGTGGTTCGGCACGTAGTCGACGAGGACGCGGATGCCGCGCTCGTGGGCCGCCCCGAGCAGCTCATCGAAGTCTGAAAGCGAGCCGAACAGGGGGTCGACATCGGTGTAGTCGGCGACGTCGTAGCCGAAGTCGGCCATGGGAGAGGGATAGAACGGCGAGATCCAGATGGCGTCGACGCCGAGCCAGGCGAGGTACTCGAGCCGGCCCGTGATGCCACGCAGGTCGCCGGTCCCGTCGCCGGACGCATCAGCAAAGGAGCGTGGGTAGATCTGGTAGATGACGCCGGTCTGCCACCAGCGCCGGCCGTCCTGCTGCATCGCGCACAGGCTAGTCGGATTCGTGCCGGTCGCGTGGCCTGCTAGGATCGGGCCGATGAGCGAGCGCACGGCACCCGCCGACCCGGCGCCCGCGGCCGCCCCGGGTCGCGGCCGGACCGAGCCGCTCGCCCCGGCCGAGGCGGAGCGACTGTTTCGGAAGGCGATCGCCCTCTTCAACGGCGTGCGCTACTGGCACGCGCACGAGGCGTGGGAGACGCTGTGGCGGGCCGCTCCCGACGACGAGCGGAACTTCTACCAGGGTCTGATCCAGGTCGCGGCCGGCCTGCTCCACCTCCAGCGGCGCAACCTGCGCGGCGCGCGCACGAAGCTCGCCGAGGGCCTCGAGAAGCTCGAGCCCTATCAGCCGGCACACCAGGGGATCTTCGTCAACGAGCTCATCGGCGAGTCGCGCCGCCTCCTCGACGATCTCGAGCGCGGCCACCTCCCGTACCTCATTCCGCCGGTCATCCGCTTCACCGAGAGCGAAGAGCCCGACTTCAGCCGATGACGGACGAGCGCATCGAGCGCGATTCGATGGGTGAGGTTCGAGTGCCGTCGACGGCGAAGTGGCGATCGCAGACCCAGCGCGCCGTCGAGAACTTCCCGATCTCCGGCGTCCCGCTGTCACGCCCTCAGATCGAGGCGCTGGCGCGCATCAAGGCGGCGGTTGCATCGGTCAAGCGCACGCGCCAGATGATCACGACCGACCTCGCGGACGCGATCATCATGGCCGCTGACGCCGTCGCGCGCGGCGACCACGACGGCGAGTTCCCGATCGACGTGTTCCAGACCGGGTCGGGGACGAGCAGCAACATGAACATGAACGAGGTCCTCGCCACGCTGGCGGAGGAACGGTTGGGGCGGCCGGTCCATCCGAACGACGACGTGAACCACCCGCTGTCGTCGAACGACATGTTCCCGGCCTCGATCCACCTCGCCGCAACGTCCCTGGTCGTCGGCGACCTCATCCCGGCGCTCGAGCACCTCGCCGGATTGCTCGAGGGCAAGGCCGGCGAGTTCGCCGAGGTCGTGAAGTCCGGGCGCACGCATCTCATGGACGCGACGCCGGTGACGCTGGGCCAGGAGTTCGGCGGCTACGCGGCGCAGGTCCGCCTGGGCGTGGAGCGGTTGCAGACGACCCTCCCGCGCGTGGCGGAGCTGCCGCTGGGCGGAACCGCGGTCGGGACCGGCATCAACGCGCCGGCCGGCTTCGGCGGCGAGGTCATCGCCGAGCTGGCGTCGGCCACCGGCCTGCCGCTGACCGAGGCACGCGACCACTTCGAGGCCCAGGGCGCGCGCGACGCGCTCGTCGAGCTCTCCGGTCAGCTGCGGGTCGTCGCCGTCAGCCTGACGAAGATCGCGAACGACCTGCGGCTCATGGGATCCGGCCCGCGCGCCGGGCTCGGCGAGATCAACCTGCCCGACCTCCAGCCGGGGTCGTCGATCATGCCCGGCAAGGTGAATCCGGTGATCCCCGAGGCGACGCTCATGGTCTGCGCCCAGGTCATCGGCAACGACGCCGCCGTCGCGTGGGGCGGTGCCGCGGGGTCCTTCGAGCTCAACGTCATGCTGCCCATGATCGGCCGCAACCTGCTGGAATCGATCCGGCTCCTGGCGAATGTGTCGCGCCTGCTGGCGGATCGATGCATCGACGGCATCACCGCCAACGCCGACCGGCTGCGGGAGTACGCCGAGGGCTCGCCCGCGATCGTGACCCCGCTCAACCCGTACCTCGGCTACGAGGAGGCGGCGAGCATCGCGAAGCAGGCGCTCGCCGAGCGCAGGACCATCCGCGAGGTCGTCGTCGACCGCGGTCACGTCCGGGAGGGCCACATCACCGAGGCGCAGCTCGACGAGGCGCTCGACGTGATGCGGATGACGCGGCCCTAGCCGTCGCAGCCTCAGTCACCGAGCCGGTCCCCGCCAGCCATCGGCAGATACGCGTACCGGAGCTCGGATGGGCCGCCCGGGTCCGGCCCATCGACGAACAGCCACACGAGGAGGCTGCCCGAGACGTGTGGCCGGAGGACGTTGTCGCCCGACTCGGCCGGGTAGATCTCGATGAACCGCGGCTGGTCGCGCTCGAGGTCGTACACGCCGAACGAGAACGAGTCGAGACCCCACCACGCCGCGAAGCGCTCGCCGACGGAGGGGTAGTTCACCTCGTCCTGCGGGGCGGTGCTGATCGGCTCCGGCTCGCAGTCAGGAATGGTGCAGGCGACCATCCGCCCCCAGGTAAACATGTTGAGGCCCGGGTCCGTCTCCTTCCAGAGCACCGTGTCGCTGAGGATGAGCGGCATCGTCGCGCGGCCGGACGTGTCCAGACGCATGGGCTCCGCCTCCGGGTCCGCGAGGTCCAGGAGATAGACGAAGCGCTCGTCCGTCGATCGGTCGGGTGCGTAGCGCACCTCGGTGTAGACCAGGTGCGAGCCATAGACCGATGGCAGCCACAGCTCGGCCTCCGCCGCGTGGCGCTCCTGGAGCAGCCTCGGCTGCCATGAGGGTGCCGAGGCGACGAAGAGCTGTGAGACCGGGCCATCGGGGCCGCGATCGAAGGACGTCCAGGCGATCAGCGAATCGCGCACCGTGAAGCTCGGCACGAGGCTCGAGACGTCGTCGTCGCCGGGATGCGTGTCGAGGAGGATCGCGTCGGCGTTCGGCTCCGGCACGAGCCAGAGGTTCCACGCGCGCTCGCCATCTGTCGGGACGTCGACGAAGGCCGCGGTACCGAGATCCCCGGCGATCCTGACGATCGAATGGTCGCGCTCCGGGTTGTGCCAGACGAGCGTCGGCTCCGTGGCGCCCGGCTCGTAGCGCCAGAGGTCGGGCGCGCTCTCGAGCGCGGAATCCGGCGCCCGCGAGGACGAGTAGAGAATGGCGGAACCGTCACTCACGAACTCCAGCGTGGTCCCGCTGAGGTCGCGGGGGAAGGTCAGGACGTCGAGCTCGTCCCGCAGGCCCAGGCGACGCGACGCCGACGTTGCGGAGGGGACCGCGTCGCCGGCCGACGGCTGGTTAGAGGACGCCGCCGACGGCGGCGCGCTGCGGGGGCCCGGGACGGCGACCGTGCAGGCCGCCATCCCCAGCAGGGCCGCGGAGGCGAGCGCCGAAGTGCGGCGGCCGCGTCTCACCGGCGCCTCACCACACGAGCCGACCGGTGTGATCCATGATCATCCCGGCGATGTGGCGCATCGGGTCCTTGAACTTCCCGGTCGATCCGCCCTCGTCCCTCGACGAGTCCGTGTAGTAGAGGAGCGATGAGTCGGTCCCGGTCCAGAGGCCGACCCAGCCATACGCGGCGATCCAGTGCCCGACCGAGTTCACCGGTCGCGCCCAGCTGGAGAGGTGGAACGCGTCGCCGATGGCGTACGGCTTCACCGGGATCGCCAGTGGCATCTTCGAGTTGCTGATGTTCGAGCGGACCATGGTGTGCAGCTGGTCACCGAACTGGCCGTCGCGGTCCGTATCGGTCAGGTTGATGACGACCCAATCCCAGCCCGCTGGTCGACGTGGCGAGCCCGCGGTCGACGCCTCGAGGCCGTCCTCCAGCGCCGGCGCATCGGTCCGGCCGTTGAGGTCGGTCGACATCCATCCGGCGATCTTGGCCTGCGTGTACTTGTTCGCCGCCGCGGCCATGGCCCAGCTGTAGTTGCTGATCACCTGCCCGACCGCCGGCCCGCAGTAGATGTTCTTCGTCTGATCACGCGCCGAGACCGTCAGGAAGCCCTGCGGGATGGCGCAGGCATCGATCGTCGCGCCGTCCTCGGTCGCGTTCGGCGTGACGCACGCCAGCGTGGAGAGGTCGACCCCCTCTCGGGCGGCGAGGGCGACGTACGCCTCCGCCGCGGCGAGTTTGGCGGCCGCCAGCGCCTCCTCTTCAGGGGTAAGCGGACGCTCGCCGGCGGTGGCCGGCGCCGGTGCGGGCGTCGGCTTCGTGGCCGCGGCAGTGCCTGCCGTGGCGGTGAGGAGCAACGCCGCGCTCAGCACCGCCATGGCGATCCTTCTCGGGAACATGGGGACAGCCTCCTGTTCGGTGGAGGCGAGCCGGCGTGGTCGATGGCGTCGTGAGGTGCAGCCTGGATCATGGACCCCAGTCTCTTCACGGCCGCTTACCAGTGGCTTACTGGAACGGCGCCACGCGACGAGACGCCGGCCCGAGCATTTCGGACCGGCGTCTCGTTGAACCGTCGCGACGGGGTGCCACTACGTTCAGCCCCGTGATCGTTCGATTACAGGATCCCACCGCGACGGGTGTTCAGTTGTACCCACCATGGTGGCGGCGATGCCGACCGGCCCACAGAGGCGAATGTCCCGGGTACTTCGGGATTCCACGAGGTCGGTCGCCGGCCGGCATCGCGCATAGAATCAGGGCTCCACCCGCGAAGAGTGCCCCCGTGACGAAGTCCTACCAGAACCTCATCGGCGCCGATTGGAAGCCGGCCGCATCGGGCGCGACATTCACCAGCGTCAGCCCGGCCAACCACGACGAGATCATCGGCGAGTTTCCGGCGTCCGGGCCTGCGGACGTGGACGCGGCGGTCGAGGCCGCCAGGCGTGCCTATCCCGGCTGGAGCGCCATGCCGGCGCCGAAGCGCGGCGAGATCCTGTTCCGGGTGGCGCGGCTGCTCGCCGAGCACAAGGAGGAGCTCGCGCGGCTCATGACGCGCGAGATGGGCAAGGTCCTGCCGGAAGCACGCGGCGACGTCCAGGAGGCGATCGACGTCGCCTACTACATGGCCGGCGAGGGGCGACGGCTGTTCGGGCAGACCGTGCCATCGGAGATGCCGGACAAGTTCGCGATGGCCATCCGCCGGTCGATCGGCGTCGTCGGCATCATCACGCCGTGGAACTTCCCGGTCGCCATCCCCGGCTGGAAGCTCTTCCCGGCCCTGATCTGCGGCAACACCGCGGTCATCAAGCCCGCCTCCGACACGCCGGCCTGCCTGGTCCGCTTCGTCGAGCTGCTGCGGGAGGGCGGGATCCCGGACGGCGTCGTCAACGTCGTGACCGGCTCGGGCGCCGAGGTCGGCAACGCGATCGTCGACCACCCCGACGTGCGGGTCATCTCCTTCACCGGCCACACGGATACCGGGGTCGAGATCAGCACCCGGGCCGCGAAGACGCTCAAGCGCGTGTCGCTGGAGCTTGGCGGCAAGAACCCGATCGTCATCTGGGAGGACGCGGATCTCGACCTGGCACTCGACAGCGTCGTGTGGTCGGCCTTCGGCACGAGCGGCCAGCGCTGCACCGCCGCGTCGCGGCTGATCGTGCACCGTGGCATCCACGACGAGTTCGTCCATCGACTCCAGCAGCGTGTCGCGAAGCTCGTCCTCGGCGACGGTCTCCAGGAGGCGACCGATGTTGGCCCGGTCATCAACGACGCTGCCGTCGAGCGCATCTCCTCGTATGCGGCCATCGGCCGGGATGAGGCCGATCTCGTCATCGGCGGCGAGCCGGCCCGCGAGGGCGATCTCGCCAAGGGCTCATTCTTCCAGCCCACCATCTTCACCGAGGTCAAGCCGGATGCGCGAATCGCGCAGGAGGAGATCTTCGGACCGGTCGCCTCGGTCATCCCGGTCGATTCGTGGGAGGAGGCCGTCGAGGTCGTCAACGGCGTGAAGTACGGCCTCTCCACCTCGCTCTTCACCCGTGACATCAACCTCGCCTTCCGCTCGATCCGCGATTTCGAGTCCGGTCTCGGCTATGTGAACCACGGCACCATCGGCGCCGAGGCGCACCTGCCCTTCGGGGGCGTCAAGGCCACCGGCAACGGCCATCGCGAGGTCGGCCAGGCCGCGCTCGAATTCTTCAGCGAGTGGAAGAGCGTCTACATCGACTACTCCGGCAAGCTCCAGCGCGCGCAGATCGACATGACGTTCGTGGACCAGGAGTGAGCGGCTGATGTCGCTGCCGTACTTCCCCCTTCACACGGTGCTGTTCCCGCACCTGCCGCTGCCACTCGACATCTTCGAGGACCGCTACCGGGCCATGATCCGGGACCTGGTGGCCGAAGGCTCGCCCCATGGCGGCCGGTTCGTGGTGAGCATGATCGTGGAGGGCGCCGAGGTCGGCGGGCCTGCCACCACCCAGGAGGTCGGCACGATCTGCGAGGTTCGTGATGCCCAGCAGCACGCCGACGGACGCTGGACCGTCCTCGCCGTCGGCATCGCCCGCGCACGCCTGGGCGTGATCGACGAGAGCGGCCCGTACGCCCTGGTCGACGCCGTCGAGCTCGACGAGCCGGCGGGCGCCGAGGCGCCGGCCCTCGTGCCGGCAGTCCAGGCAGCGCTCGATGCGTACCTGGCGACCGTGAAACGTTTCGTGGCCCGCGCGGCGTCAGTCGGGGAGCATGCGAACGAGAGTGGCGCGACCTCGGCTTCCCTGGACGAGGTCCTCAAGCCTATTCACCTTCCGGACGATCCCGTTGCGGCCAGCTACGCCGTCGGCGGCGTCCTCCAGGTCGAGCTCCTTCGCAAGCAGCGCCTCCTCGAGCTTCCGGATGCCGCGTCCCGACTCCATGCCGAGCTCGACCTCCTCCGTCGGGAGACCCTCCTCCTCGACGACGGCGAGCTGCCGACCGTCCCGGCCTCCGATCTCGGCTACCACCCGAACTAGACCGATGCGTCGCCTCGCGGCGTTCCCGGGCCTCCTCGCGGTGCTCGTCGCGCTGGCGGCCTGCGGCGATTCCAGCGCGGTCAGCCCGCTCCCGAGCCCGTCCGCATCGGCCAACGGCGGCCGCTTCACGCCGACTCCGGTCGCCTCGGCCAGCGACGAGCCGTCGACGTCGTCGAGCGTCGATCCCGCGCCGAGCGCCGGCGGCACGACGTATACCGTCCGGGCCGGCGACACGCTCTCGTCGATCGCCCGCGCCTTCGGGACGACGGGCGCTCAGCTTCAGGCCTGGAATGCCGAGCGCTATCCGTCGCTGGCCTCGAGCCCGAACGTCATCGAGCCTGGCTGGATCCTCGTCGTCAGCGGCGACCCGAATGCGACGCCGCTCCCCACGCCGACCGCGGCGCCCGCGACCCCGCGGCCGACCTCGCCGCCGACCGGCGCCAAGTGCAGCGCCGGCAACCGCGTCGCGGCCGGGTCGGCGCAGGTGTATCGGACCATCCCGAATGCCGGTCCCGCCGTGGCGCTGACCTTCGACATGGGTGGTCGGATGGACCCGGCGGTCGACATCATGAACTTCCTCGTGGCCAACAGGGTGTGCGCCACGATCTTCGCGACCGGGGTCATGAGCCAGACGCCGCAGGGCAAGCAGGTCATGGCCATCATCAGGGCCCATCCTGAGCTCTTCGAGATCGCCAACCACACGATGTACCACTGCGACCTCGTGCGCGGTGGCGGGGGATCGCCGACGACCGCGCCGTGCGCCGGAGGTCCGCCCAGCGCCGACCGGATTCGCAAGGAGCTGGCCGATGCCGCGGCCATCCTCAGCGCGGGCACCGGCCAGAATCCGCAGCCCTACTGGCGCCCGCCCTACGGCTCGATCAACGACGGCGTCCTGGCCGCGGCCGCATCGGCCGGTTACACGAAGACGTTCCTGTGGGACATCGACACCATCGACTGGAAGCCGATGGCCGATGGTGGCCCGTCAGCCGAGCAGATCGCGGCGAAGGTCGTGACCAACGCGGTGAACGGCTCGAACGTCCTGTTCCACCTCGGCGGCTACGAGACGCTTGACGCGCTGAAGCTCATCGTCCCCGGCCTCCGCGACCGCGGCCTGACCCTGACGAGCCTCTCCGACCTCCTCAACTGACGGATTTCGCCGAAACCAGCCCGGCGTTCACTGAATCGGTCAGTCTTCACCTGAGGGCCGATTCGGGCGCGGATTTGGCCATGCAGTGAACATCGCTACGCACGAGGCGCGCGCCGGAGCGCACTTCACGCTGCACGATGTCTACTTAAGTGACCAAGCGCAGCCCCAACGGCCCGTTGGGTGAACACTGGCCTATCGAGTGAACGGCCTCGTTAGCCGCCGACCTCCGCCGGGCCCTCCACGCCATGCGAGGCCTCGCCAAGGGCCTCTGCGAAGATGCCAACCGCGGTGTCCACCGTCGCCTCGTCGACGATGAGCGGCGGGCTGAAGCGCAGCGACGCCTCGCCGCACTCGAGCGTCAGGAGACCGCGCTTGAAGGCGGCCTCCTGGACCGCTTCCGCCGCCTCGTGCGATGCGAACTCGACGCCGAGCATGAGGCCCATCCCGCGAATGTCGCGCACCGCCTGCCGGCCCTCGGCGGCTCGCTCCAGCCCGGCGCGGAGCCGGTCGCCCATGGCGGCGGCGTTCGCCAGGCCCTGGTCCTCGATGACGTCGAGCGTCGCGAGGCCCGCTGCCGCGCACACCGGGTTCCCGGCGAACGTCGAGCCGTGGGCGCCGGGCGGCCAGGTCCACACCGATTCACGCGCGATGAAGGCGCCCAACGGCATGCCGGACGCAATTCCCTTCGCGCTGGTGATGATGTCGGGTTCGATCCCGGCGTGCTCGATCGCCCACCAGTGGCCGGTGCGGCCCATTCCGGACTGGATCTCGTCGGCGACGAGCAGGATGCCGTGCTCGTCACACAGATCACGCAGCCCGCGCAGGAAGGGAGCGGGAGCCGGGAAGTAGCCGCCCTCGCCCTGGATCGGCTCGATCACGATCGCGGCGACGTCGCTGGGCGCGATCTGGCGGCCGAGGATCGTGCGGCGGAGGTGCTCGAGCTCATCCGTCCCGTCGCCGCCGGATCCCTCGCGCCAGGCACGGACGCGCGGGAACGGCGCGTGATGGACCATCGGCAGGAGCGGCCCGAAGCCGGCGCGCTGCTTGATCTTCGAGTTCGTGAGGCTCAGCGCCCCGAGCGTTCGGCCGTGGAAGGCTCCTTCGAAGGCGATGATCCCGGGCCGATGGGTGTGGTACCGCGCCAGCTTGATGGCGCCCTCGACCGCTTCCGTCCCGGAGTTCGTCAGGAAGACGCGAGCCGGCTCGCTGAACGGAGCGATCGCAGCCAGGCGCTCCATGAACTCGAGGTAGCGCGGCTCGTAGAAGTCCGTCGCGGCGATGTGGATGAGGCGGTCCGCCTGGTCCTTGATGGCCTGCACGACCTTCGGGTGCGAATGGCCGGTCGAGCAGACCGCGATCCCGGCCGCGAAGTCCAGGAAGCAGTTGCCGTCGACATCGGTTACGACGAGGCCGCTGCCGGACTCGGCGACGAGGGGATAGGCGCGGGTCAGCGAGGGGCTGGCCACGGCCT
>DASUFJ010000059.1:0-22059 GCA_036274575.1 Candidatus Limnocylindria bacterium | reverse complement strand
AGATCGGCGCGGGAAGGGGGCGCATTCGCGGGGCCGTTGGCCGTTACGTTCCCGTGACGCACACGCACCGGGCATGCCTAGAAGTATCCGCGGGAACGGACCGTAGACTTCCCCGATGGAGGGCCATCCCCGCGAACGCGTCCTGACGGTGGGCGCCGGAAGGCTCCACGTGCGGGACATCGGCGACGACGCCGGGCGGCCGATCGTCGTCCTTCACGGCGGGCCGGACTTCGACTACGAGTACCTGCTGCCGGAGATCGACCGTCTCGCCGACCTGGGGCGGCTGGTGGTCTACGCCCAGCGCGGGCGAGGACGGTCGTACAACGGCGAGGGCGCCGATGCCGTCAGCATCGACTCCGACGTCGCCGACCTCGACGCCATTCGCGACTGGACCGGAGGCGAGCGGGTGGTGCTCATCGGTCACTCGTGGGGCACGGTCCTGGCGATGGAGTACGCGACGCGTCATCCCGACCGTGTGTCGCACCTCGGCCTCGTCAGCTCGGCGCCGGCATCCCACGCCGACGCCGTTGCGCTCCGGAGCCACCTGCGAACCCTGCGCACGCCCGAGCAGCGGGAGCGCATGGCAGAGCTATGGACCGATCAAGCGTTCCTGGCGGGCGACGTCCAGGCTGAGGCCGAGTACTACCGCATGCACTTCGCGAGGGCCCTGCACGAGCCCGAAGACGTCGACGTCATCGTCGGCCGCCTGCGCCGCACGTTCACGCCGGAGGCGATCGTCGCGGCACGCGCCATCGAGGATCGGCTCTACGAGCAGACCTGGGATGTCGAGTCCTACGACCTCCTCGGCCGGCTCGCTTCGCTCGGCGCGCCGACCCTCGTCCTCCGCGGCGACCACGACTTCATTCCGACCGCCGTCTCCGAGCACATCGCCGCGGCGATCCCTGGCAGCCGATTCGTCCCCCTCGAGGGCGGCGGCCACTTCCCCTTCATGGAGCGACCCGCAGCCGTGCATGCCGCGATCGCGGAGCTCCTCGCGCATTAGGGGCGGCCGTCAGGGACCGATGCGGACATCTGCCGCCGGCCCCCAGGTCAGCCGGCGGTGAGCTTCTCCCCGGACTCGCTGAATTTCGCACGCCACTCCGGCGCCTCGAACGGGTAGGCGAAGTAGTCGCGCTGGCGGGCGGCCTTCCCGTCCGGCCCGACCTCGATGATCGTCACCGCACTCACGGGCGTCCCGTCGCCATAGTCGATCGTCGACTCGAACACCCAGGCTTTTCCCGGCTCCAGGATCGACCGGCCCGTCATCTTGGGGTTCGTCCCGGTGCTCCCTTCGTAGCTCTGGTTCATCTCCTTGATCCGGTCCCAGCCGCGGAACCGCTCGCCGGATTGCGGGTACTCGAGCACGAAGTCGTCCCCGACCATCTCGTCCATGATCTGGGTCAGCGCTTCGAAATCCCCCGACGCGTACGCATCGGCGATGCGCGCCTTCAATGCCTGGCTGTCCATCTGGGTTCCTCCGTAGGAATTCTCGGACCTTCATCGTACGCCCGGGTACCAGTCGACGGCCCCAGGCAGGTCGCCGGACAGCGCGTCGTGGTCAGGCGGCGTGAATCCTCCGAGCGCTGGCGACGACCTGGTCGAGGCCCTCCGCGAGATCGGCGAGACCGACGGCCGGCTCCGGGCGGTTGGACGCGATCCATCGGCGCAGGGCGGCCTCGGTCCGGAACCGGGACGGGTCCTGGCGCAGGGCCTGGAGGAGGACGGCGTCGGTCTCGGCCTCGCTGTCGGCGAGCCGCGCGCGGATCTCGCGCACGATATCGGTCGTCTCCGTCTCCAGGAGGCGGACGGCCTCCTCCGCCTTGCGCAGGTCGCTCCGCGCGGCACTCGTCGCCTGGCCCTGGAGGACGGCGCCAAGCAGCGCGCCCAGCCCGCCGAACACCAGCGTCTGCATGCCGGCGAGCAGGGTCGTGAGCCTGGCCCACTCGGCGTCATCGGCGTTCGGAGCGCCGGCAACCATGGCCTGGAGCATGAGCAGGTAGGCGACCACGACCACGATCCCGAGCGCCAGGCCGATGAGCGCCAGCGGCGACACCCGGAATCGATAGCTGAAGCTCGCCCGCACGGCGGCGACGGCCGCCAGGGCGACCGCGATCAGCACCAGCAGGCCGATGCCGGTGGCCAGCAGCCGATAAGACGCGTCCGCCGGCAGGACCATGACGTTGACGACCTCGAGGGCCGCGAGCCCGAGGGCCGCGAAGGCGGCCGCCATGCCGACGGTGGCTCCCTGCTCGGCGAGCTCGTCGTCCCGCAGCCAGGCCAGGGCCAGACCTCCGAGCGCGACGATGGACGCGATCACGATCCCGAAGGCGATGGCGCGCGTCGATTCGTCGGCGGTGACCCACGGCAGCGCGCCGGGGATGGCGACGAGCGACGTCCAGGCGACGACCAGTGCGATCGCGATTTTGCCGACGGCAGCCGGCCGACGGCCGCGTTCTATTCCACCGTCAACCTCGGTGGGTTCGACGACGGCCGGAACACGGGCCTGGTCCGCGGCCTCGCCGATCCATCCAACGGTCTCCTCAGTCAATCCGGAACCTCCCTCGGTGCGTGGGCTGGGGCATTGGGCGACGCCCGCCACAATGCGCGTCGCCCGGGCGCCGGGTCAAGGTTCGCGGACGTAGCATGGCGTGGGACCGCCCAGGTGCAGGACCTAAGGATGCATGCTGACCATCGCGCTGGCCTTCTTCCTCGTCGGGATCATCCTGATCGTCATCAACCCGCTCTTCGGGCTGGTGCCGGGCCTCTTCCTGATCGTGGTGGCCATCGTCCTGGCGGTCCTCGGCGTGCTGGCGAAAGGAGTCGGGGCAGCGTTCGGCATCGGCTCCCAGAAGCGGTGCCCGGAGTGCATGTCGATGATCCCGTCGAACGCGGTCGTCTGCCGCCACTGCGGCTACCGATACCCCGAATAGGCCGATGTCGGAGCCGATCGAGCTCGCCCGCGTCATGGCAGCATCGCGACCGCAGAGCTGTCACAAGGCCCGCCGAACCTGCGGGCATGCAGCCGCGACTCGTCAGCATCAACTTCAGCCTCGGATCGGCCGAGCTCGGCCTGGATGTCGCCGTCCGGCTCCGGGAGCTCAACGGCCGATGGCTCGCCGTCGCCGAGTTCGGGCAGGAGCCGGAGGTCGGGATCGGCGCCACACCCCGAGCCGCGCTGTCGGCCTCGCTCGCGACCCTGGGCGACCGGGCCGCGGCAACCCTGATGGCGGATCCCGAGCTCTTCGGCGTGAGCGCGGCACTGGCCTCGAACGCCTAGAGGTCGACGCGACTTCTCATCTCGGCTGGCGAGCCGAGGCGGTGCCCGGTGTGCGTCAGAGGAACGTAACGGCCAACGAGCCCCGGATGCGGCCCCCGTTTCGTGCCGATCTGTGCAGGGTGCGCACGAACCGGCCAAGCGGGGCCGGCGATCAGGCCGTTTGTTGGCTCTTGCGTGCACCGGATGCACACGCGAGGGACGTGGTGCCCGCTGCGTGGCCGTTGCGTGCACCGGAGGCACACGCGAGGGACGTTTGGGGTGGCGGGCGGTGACATTCGCCATCGAAGATGTTCCAGCGCCGGCCCGGCGGGCGTGGAACCGGCTGCGCGCCGAGCTCGAGCGCATCCTGGGCGATGACCTGGTCGCGATCTGGGCCTACGGCGGCACCATCACCGCACCCGCGGACGCACCCTTCGGCGACCTCGACACCTTCGTCATCGTCCGCGGACCGGTGGAGGACAGCACCGCACGGGCAATCGAGGAGGCGCAGGCCACCATCGGCGAGGAGACCGGCGTCGAGTGGGACGTGTGGTACGTCACCCAGGAGGACGCCGGCCGGCCGGAGATGCACCGCCACGCGTGGCGCGATCGGCTCAACGAATCGTGGGCGATCGACCGGGCGCATTGGCTCGGCGAGCGCTACGTGCTCCTCCATGGCGCGGACCCGGCGCAGATCGTCCCGCCCCCCAGCGAGACCGAGCTTGCTGCGGCGCTTCGCGCCGAGGTTGACCATCTTGAGCGCCATGTCGAGGCGGGCGACACCGATCCGTACGAGGCGACGTACGCCTTTCTCAACGGCACCCGGATCATCCGCGCGTTGGAGACGGGCGACGTGGTGATCTCGAAGCGCGAGGCGGGAACGTGGGGGCTCGAGCATCTGCCCGCGCGCTGGCATCCGGCCCTGGAGGCCGCCGTTCGCGCGTACGACAAGCGCGCGACCGGTGACGACACGGTGCTGCTGGCGCGCGAGATGGCGCCGTTCGTCGCCATGGTTCGCCAGCGGATGGCCTCGACCGATACGGGAAGATGACCGGATGGCGATGGTCACGGACCCGGTGTGCGGGATGCGGATCGACCCCGATGATGCGGTGGCGACCGTTGAGCACGAGGGTCAGCGCTACTGGTTCTGCTCGGAGGCGTGCCGCGATGCGTTCGCTGCCGATCCGGTCCCGGACCGCGAACGGCTCACCGAGGATGAGCTGGCGAGGCGCAGCGGGGCGAGCCTCGAGCGCGTGCGCCGGCTGGTTCGGCTGGGCATCCTGGGGCCGGGCGACGTCGGCACCTTCCCACGGCGCGACGTCATGCGAGCCCGGGTGGTCGCTCACCTGGAGCTCATGGGCTTCGACGCCGAGGACCTGGGCCGGGCGGCCGCATCGGGCCATCTGACACTCGGGTACATCGAGGCCGTCGGACGGCGACGCCCGCTCTCGAATCGGACCCACGCGGAGGTCGCCGCGGACATCGGGCTGCCGTTCGAGACCCTCGAGCGGGTCTTCGTCGGATTCGGCCTGCGCGCGCCCGATCCGGACGAGCCCGTTCGCGAGGAGGATCTCGCCATCCTGAACATCCTCACGGTCATGACCGGCGCCGGCGTCAGCGAGACCGATCTCCTGCGCATGGCGCGGGTCTGGGGCGACAGCACGCGGCGCATCGCGGAGTACGTGCCGCACCACTTCCACACCGCTGTAGAAGAGCCGTTTCGGCGCGAGGGTCTGGCTGACAACCAGGCGTTCGAGGCGGCGATTCGTGACGTCGGCATGCGCATCGGCCAGTCCGGCGAGGACCTGCTGGGCTGGTTGTTCCGACGCCATTCGGAGGTCTTCATGACCGCCCATCAGCTCGACCACGTCGAGACCGCACTGGAGGAGGCCGGGATCCGGCGCCGGCCGCCACCCACGCCTGAAGCCATCGTCTTCGCCGACCTGAGCGGGTACACGCGACTGACCGAGGAGGCGGGCGACGAGGCCGCGGCCGACATCGCGCTGGCCTTCGCCCAGCTGGTGAGCGAGGTCGCGAGGGAACATGGCGGCAGCATCGTGAAGCTGCTGGGCGACGGCGTGCTCCTCCACTTCCCCGATCCGGGGGACGCCGTTCGTGCGTCGCTCGACCTTGCCGACCAGGCGCCGGTCCGCGGGCTGCCGCCGACCCACATCGGCGTCAACGCCGGGCCGATGCTCTACGACCAGGGCGACTACTTCGGCCGCACCGTGAACGTCGCCTCGCGCATCGCCTCGCAGGCGGGGGCCGGGCAGGTGTACGTCGGCGGGTCCGTGGTGGAGGCCGTCTCGGACGAGGGCTTCTCGCTTCGCGAGCTCGGGGCATTCGAGCTCAAGGGAGTCGCCCAGCCGATGACGCTGTACGAGGCCACCGCCGCACCCTGATCGGCGACACTCTGGCCATGCGCCTGTCCAACGTCCCCATCCCGGAGGCGCACGTCGCCGCCCTCGTGGGGGCTGCGGGGCTGCACTTCGTCCTCCCGCTGCGGCTGCCGCTGAGCGCTCGGGCCGGCAGGCTCCTGGGAGGACCGATGCTGGCGTTCGGCATCGGTCTCGCGGCCTGGGCCGTCGACTCCGCCGGCGACACGAACGTGGAGCGGGACGAGGCTCTCATCACGGACGGCGCGTACGCCGCCAGCCGGAACCCGATGTACGCCGGCTGGTCGGTCGCCGTGCTGGGGCTGGCGCTCTGGACACGTTCGGCCTGGCTGCTGGGCGCGTCGCTCGTGGCAATCCAGGCGCTCGATCGCGAGGTCCGCGACGAGGAGTCGCGGCTGGCGCAACGATTCGGCACCGGCTACCGCGAGTACCGCGAACGGGTGCCACGCTGGTGACCGCGGGAACGACTCGGATGCGGGCCGCGGTGATCGACCCGCTCGATGAGATCGTCGAGGCCGCCCTCTACGTCGAGACCGAGCGCAAGACCGGCAACTTCGTCCTGACGGTCTGATCGGCGGTGCTGGGCGCGGCGGTCGCTGCGTCAGGCCGTGTGGAGTGGGCAGTCGCTTCCTGAGTGCCGGACGGCCATGTCGCCGCCGTTTGGAAGTCGCGCCGTCTTGAAATATGCGCCCGCACAGGAGCATTACGCGGCAAATGGGCCGCTTGGAGAACGATCCCACGCTCTGATGTGGTCTCGAAGATGTCGGCTTCGCCGGTAATGCATCCGCAGGTGGGCTTCTTTCGAGAAGACGCGGCCTGTCTCGAAATGCGCGCCTGGAACGACCGTATTTCCACTTTCCGTGGGATGCTTCGCGGCGTGGGCGGCGAGCGGCATCGGATCGGCCTCGAGCGCGGGAGGGAGGCGTTCGATCGGCAGGCGTGGGCCGATGCGGTCGGTTTCCTGACGGAGGCCGACCAGGAGGGGTCGCTTGGTCTCGAGGACCTCGAGCGCCTGGCGGAGGCGTCGTACCTCATCGGCCGCTACGCGGACAGCATGGAGCTCTCCCGCCGCTCGTACCGGGAGTCGATGCGGGCGGGCGATGTCGGGCGGGCCGCCCGAAGCGCCTTCTGGGTGGCCATCGAGCATCTGGGCCAGGGGGAGATGGCGCCGGCCGCGGGCTGGCTCGCCAAGGTTGAGCGTCTCGTTGGCGACGGCGAGTCGGCGGAGGCGGGCTACCTGCAGGTCGCCGCCGCCGCGCAGAGCCTGGCCATGGGCGACGCGGCGTCGGCGGTGGCCGCGAACGAGCGGGCCGTCGAGATCGGGACCAGGGTCGGCGACGCGGATCTCGTCCTGCTGGCGGGCGTCGGTGTCGGCGAGTCGCTCATCGGCCTGGGCGAGGTCGAGCGCGGGATTCGGGTGATGGACGAGGTCATGGTCGACGTGACGTCGGGCGGGGCCTCGCCGGTCATCGTCGGCATCGCCTACTGCTCGGTCATCGCGGCATGCCACCAGGTCTTCGATCTGCGACGCGCCCAGGAGTGGACCGCGGCGCTGGATCGCTGGTGTGAGTCTCAGCCTCAGCTCGTGCACTTCCGTGGTCAGTGCCTCCTGAACCGCGCCGAGCTGCGCCAGTTCCACGGCGCGTGGGAGGAGGCAGCCGACGAGGCGCGCCAGGCGAGCGAGCGGCTGGGTGCGGATCCGTCACTCGGCGAGGCGATCTACCAGATGGCGGAGCTCCATCGGCTGAGGGGAGAGTTCGTCGATGCGGAGGCCGCCTATCGGCAGGCCAGCCGGCTGGGCCGGCAGCCGGAACCGGGAGTCGCACTCCTCCGCCTGGCCCAGGGCGAGCACGAGGTCGCCGCGGCGACCATGGCTCGCGCCACGGACGAGGCCGCCGGTGTCTTCGCCCGCGCCCGCCTGCTCGATCCGTTCGTCGAGGTCATGCTGGCCACCGGGTCGACCGCCGCGGCCCGCATGGCGGCCGACGAGCTGGTCGGGATCGCCGAGGCGGTCGGCGCGCCGCTCCTGACCGCCACGGCGCAGCGGGCGCACGGCGCCGTCCTGCTGGCCGAGGGCCATGCACGCGCCGCGCTGGCCGCGCTGCGGCCGTCGTGGACCGCGTGGCAGTCCCTCGACGCGCCGTACGAGGCTGCCCGGACGCGCGTCCTCATCGGGATGGCGTGCCGCGCGCTGGACGATAGCAATGCGGCCGCGTTGGAGCTGGACGCCGCGGCGGACGTGTTCCGCGACCTCGGCGCCCGACCTGACCTGGCCCGCGTGGAGGCCTTGATCGGGCCGCCGGCGTCGGTTGGCGGCCTCACCGCCCGCGAGCTCGAGGTGCTGCGGCTCGTCGCCGCCGGCAAGACGAATCGCGCCATCGCCGGCGAGCTGGTGATCAGCGACCGGACCGTCGCCCGTCACCTGAGCAACATCTTCGACAAGCTCGATGTGCCGTCCCGTTCCGCGGCGACCGCCTGGGCCTACGAGCACGGTCTCGTCGCCTCGACTGGGTAGAACTACCCACACCACCGGATCGGCGAATTGCATGGTTCGGCCGATGCGGCCGCCAGTCCCTCCGCGCCACCGTCGAGAGCGGCGGGAGCACGCAGCGGGAGATGGACGTGATGGCAGGCGATCGGCGGTACGACGCGGTGGTGATCGGTGGCGGGCAGGCGGGCCTGGCCGTCGGCCACCACCTCGCCATTCAGCACCGCGACTTCGCGATCCTGGACGAGGGACGGCGGGTCGGCGATGCGTGGCGGGCCCGCTGGGACGGGCTGCGCCTCTTCACGCCGGGGCGCCTCAACGGCCTGCCCGGCATGCCCTTCCCCGGCGATCCGCACGGCTTCCCGACGAAGGATGAGGTGGCCGACTACCTCGAGATGTACGCCGCGACGTTCGACCTGCCCGTGCATGCCGGCGTCCGCGTGACCGATGTCTGGCCGGCCGACGGCGGCAACGGCTTCCGGATCGTCACCGATGACGGCGAGTACGCGGCGAACCAGGTGGTGATCGCCACCGGAGCCTACGACCGGCCGCGCATCCCGGACTTCGCCGCCGACCTCGACCCGGGCATCACGCAGCTCCACTCGAGCCGGTTCCGGAGCAGCTCGCAGCTCCGCGCCGGGACCGTTCTCGTGGTGGGAGCCAGCAACTCCGGCGCCGAGATCGCGCTCATGGCGGCTGGGGCGGAGCATCCGGTCGTTCTTGCCGGGCGCGACGTCGGGAAGATGCCGTTCCGGCCGGAGGATCGGCTGGCGCGGACGTTCGACACCTTCTTCTGGTTCTTCGTCAACCGCATCGCCACGCTCGACAACCCAATCGGCCGCAAGGCGGCACCGGGGATCCGCGACCACGGCCTGCCGCTCGACCGGGTCCGGCCCTCGGACCTCCGCGACGCCGGCGTCGAGCGCGTGCTCGCGCGAGCGACCGGTGCCCGCCACGGCTTGCCCGTCCTGGACGACGGCCGTGTCATCGAGGCCGCCAACGTGGTGTGGGCGACCGGCTTCCGGCCCGACCACCGGTGGATCCACTTCGACCTCACGGGCGCCGATGGCTGGCCGCGCCAGGTGCGTGGCGTGGTGACCGACGTGCCGGGGCTGTACTTCATCGGCCTGCCGTTCATGTACCGGGGCGGCTCGGCGCTGCTGGGTGGCGTGGGACGAGATGCCGCCTACCTCGCCGACCAGATGGCACGCCAGGCAACCGCGGTCCTCGCGTCCGGCAGCCAGCAGCGGGCTGCCGCGTCCTAGCGCCAGTTGTCATATGCGCTCGTAGTGGAGCACTACGAAGCCGATCGCCATGGGAGCGGCGATCTCACGCTTGGATGATGCGTCGAGGGCCGCGATTTCGCCGGTACTGCACCCATGGGCGCGCAAATTTCAAGACCCCGAGCGCCGTAACGTCATACGCCGCTCAGGGCGACCGTATTTCCACTCCCGTGGGACGCGGCGCCGCATCGCGAATCTCGCGGATCGGAACGTTCATGATCACGCCGTGATCCGCTCGAAGTTCGTTGCCATCGGTCTGGTGTCGATCCTCGCCGCATGCGGCGCCGTCACCGACCTGACCGGCGTCAAGGTCTGCTCGCACTACGACGACTCGCCGATCCCTCCGGGGTACGACGAGAACGGTTGCTGGTCGCCACCCGAGTACTTCGAACGAGCGCCCGAAGTGATCCCGGACGTCGACGATGCTGCGCCCGTGCTTCGAATCGAGGCGCGGGGGAACGCGCCGACAGGGATGGAGGGGACGCTGTACTTCGTCCGCGTCGTCTCTCCATCGGGCCGGGTTGTGCTCGAGCGCGAGTGGGACTGGCCGGGCATGGATCAGCAGGTGCCACCCGGTGCATACCAGGTAACGGCCTACTCCCGAACATGTGACGGGAACTGCGGCTCTCTCGACCCGGCGACGCTGAGCTGCACGGTGGACATCCTTGCCGAGCCCTCGATGTCCTACACCGTCACCTATCACGTGACCGGCGATGGGACGATTAGCTGCGCCGCTCCACTCAGCGAGTCGTGACCACGTGATCGAGGACCTGAATCGGCTGGGGCTGGGGCGCGCGATCGAGCAGGCGCGACTCGGACGCGATGAGGGCGGCGTGCCGATCGGCGCGGCGTTGGTCGCCGACGACGGCACCGTCCTGGGCGTCGGACGCAATCGGCGCGTGCAGGACGGCAGCGCCATCCGCCATGGCGAGACCGATGCGCTCGAGAACGCCGGCCGCCTACCGGCATCGGTCTATGCGCGGTCGACGATGTACACCACCCTGTCGCCGTGCGACATGTGCACCGGCGCGATCCTGCTGTACGGCATCCCGCGCGTGGTGATGGGCGAGAACCGCACGTTCGTGGGCGGCGAGGCTTACCTGCGAGCGCGCGGCGTGGAGGTCGTCAACCTCGACTCGCAGGACTGCGTCGACCTCATGAACGCATTCATCGCCGCGCATCCCGAAATCTGGTTCGAGGACATCGGAGAGGAGTCCCAGCCCCATGGATGAAGCGGACGGCGCCTCCGAGTTCGAGAAAGCGAGTTCGGCCGGGCAAAGGATGTCGGCTGCCGATCCGGTGGCAATGGCGCTCGGGTGACCAGGGTGGAATCGTTTGGCCGGCCTGCTACCGTGAGCCGATGTTCGTGGAGGCCACCACGGCCGATTCGCCGGCGTCGCTGATCGTCCGCGAACGCCGATGACCGCAGTCGATTGGGAGGCGGTCGAGGCGGCCGTCGCACGGCTCCAGCCTGAGTGGACCGATGCGCTGGCCGAGTACTGCGCCATCCCCTCGGAGGCCAGTCATGCCGACGATCTCGAGCGCGCGGCGCAGTGGACCAAGGAGCGCCTCGAGCGGATCGGCGCCGAGACCCGCGTCATCCGCGTGGCTGGCGCTCCGCCGCTGATCGTCGGGGAGATTGGCCCCGCGGATGCGCCGGTCATCAACCTCGTGCAGCACTACGACGTGCAGCCGGCGGGCGACCCCGCGGAGTGGACGACCCCGCCGTACGAGCCGCAGGTGCGAGATGGCCGCCTCTACGCGCGCGGCGCGACGGACAACAAGGGCGAGGTCCTCGTCCGGATGTGGGCCCTCGATGCGCTCGCAGCCGCCGGCGCGCCCGTGCCATGCCGGGTCCGGTTCCTCGTCGAGGGCGAGGAGGAGGTCGGCAGCGAGCACCTCGACGCGCTGCTCGACACGGACCCCGAACTTCGTCGTGCCGATGCCGCCCTGGGCGAGGGCGGCGGGGTCGACGAGCAGGGGCGGCCGATCGTGGACTGCGGCGTGCGAGGCATCGTCATGATCGAGCTCTCGGTCCGGACGCTGAGCAAGGAGATTCACTCGTCGGCCGCGACGCTGTTCCCGAACGCGGCGGCCAGGATGGCGGCCGCGCTCGGGACGCTGGTCGCACCGGATGGCCAGCCGACCTGGGAAGGCCTCCAGACGGGCAGGCTGCCGCTGAGCGATGCGGCCCGCGAGAGCGCCCGCAGCTGGCCCCTCGAGTGGCTCGAGGACTACCGCAGCCAGTTCGGTTTCCAGCGCTTCGTGGGAGGCCTGGACGGTGCAGATGCGCACGAGGCCGACCTCGCCAACCCGACGATCAACATCCAGGGCCTCTGGTCGGGCGCCACCGGTCCGGTCCTCCGCAACGTCGTGCCCGCCGAGGCGACGGCCAGGCTGGACATCCGGCTCGTGCCGGACCAGGATCCCGACACGATTCACGCGGCGCTGCGCGAGCACCTGGATGCCAGTGGGTTCGAGGACGTCGAGACCAAGCGCATCGAGGCATCGGAGCGGCCGTATTGGAGCGACCTCACCCATCCCTTCGTGGATGCGGCCACCACGGCCGTCGAGGAGACGTTCGGCAAGCCGGCGGTCAGGACTCAGTCCATGCCCGGCACCGCACCGATGTACCAGGTCTGCGCTGCGCATGGCGTGCCGATGGTGATGATCGGCGGCGGCGACCTTCACGCCCAGGCGCACGCGCCGGACGAGTCGTACTCTTTGGCTACCGGCGCTCGCGCGGCGCTGGCCTTCCTGCGGCTGCTCGACAACGCGTCCAGGCTCCCCCGCGGCTCGTGACCCTCAGCCGTCGCGCAACCCTTCCGTTCGCACCCGGCGCCAGTCGCCCAGGGACCTGCCCATCACCACGCCCCAGACCGGCAGGAGGACGACGTAGGCGGGGCCGCCGATGAAGCCCAGCACCCCGTAGCTCCCGCTGACGAGCGCCCCGACGGCGAAGACGACCAGGCCGGCACCGGTGACGACGCCGAGCCAGCGAATGCCGCTCAGCCATTGACCTGCCAGGAGGTTGGCACCCGAGATCCAGAGGCCGATGACGATGAGGGCGACCGATTCGATGGCGTAGGCGCCGGTCGCCGGCTCCGCATAGTCGATGGAGACGACGTCGAGGACGAACAGCAGCTGCGTCACGCACCACACCGCAGCCGCAATCCAGCCACCGATCTGTGCAACGAGGGCCAACGGCGTCGGCGTCAGGCCGCCGAGCTCCCAATACGCCAGCATCAGGAACGGGATCGCGGCCGTCACGACGATCAGGGCGAGGTCGTTGATCATCCCGAACGGATCCCCGATCCAGAAGAACAGCCCGATCGTGACGAGCGCCACCAGCCCCGCCCCGCCGACGACCCAGCCCGCGATCGACGCGCGGCGCACGATGTCCGCGGTGCTTCCCATCAGTGAATCGCCGGTCGCTGCTCCTGCGGCTGCCGACCCGCCTCGGCATCGGCCTGGTCGATGGCGGTCCCGATCCGCTCGAGTGCCAGGTCGAGCTGGTCGTGCGCCGCATTCAGATCGTCGAGGATCACCTGGAGCGACGGCATTGCCTCGACGTCGTCGCGGATGGAGAGGATGAGCCGATGCGCGACGTTGACGAGGACGGAGACTTCGTTGAGGTCGTCCGCGACCGCTGACGGTTCCATGTGCGCAGCCTTCCTGCGAGGTGTCATCACCACGGTACCTTGCGTATGCTCCGCGGCGTGAAGCCGCGCATCTTCCTCGGCTCGTCGGGCAAGCAGGCGAAGCTGATCCAGGCGCTCACCCGCGGGCTGTCGGAGGTCGCCGATGTCGAGCCATGGACCACGGTCTTCAACCCGGGCGTCTCGACGCTCGACCGGCTGGTCGAGCTCACCGGTGAGGTCGACTTCGCGGCGTTCGTCTTCGCCCAGGACGACTGGACCAGCAACCCGGCCGACATGGGCGGCCCGGGCCAGGCATCCCCGCGTGACAACGTCGTCTTCGAGGCCGGCCTCTTCGGCGGAGCGCTCGGCATGCGCCGGACCTTCATCCTCCATGCGCGCGGCGCGAAGCTGCCGACGGATCTGCTGGGGATGACATCGGTCCGCTACCCGGAAAACACGACGCCGGCCGACATGCGCGCCGTCAACCAGAAGCTGCGCAAGGCGATCGAGGACGAGGGCAGGCTGAGCCGGCTCGAGGGCTACTGGTGGCAGCACTCGCTGACGATGCGCACCGAGCGGGAGCCGTCGGCGATCAGCCTGCTGCGGATCTCCCGGGACCGGGATGGTGCCCTCGACATCTCGGGCCGCGGGTGGCAGGAGGACGGCACGCTCTCGGCGCGGTACTGGAGCATCGCCGCGAAGGAGCACCACCACCCGCCACCCAGGGTCTTCTACTTCTGGAACGGCGAGCGCCCGCGGCATCCAAACGCGCCGCAGCTGGAGGGGACGGGCGAGATCCTGCTCGAGTCCGTCGATCGGGCGACCGGCTACTGGACCACGCGCTCCGACACCGACCGCGACCTCCACGAGCGCACGTCGGGCATCTACCTTCGAGCCGATCCCGGCGACGCGCTCATCCTCGACGGTGACGACCCGGAGGCCCGCATCGAGCTCCTGGAGCGACGGCTGCGTGAGTGGAAGGCCATCGTCAACGCGTAGCGCCTATGGATCGAGAACGGCCACTCCATACCGGCGCTGACCCCGGTCGAAGGTCGCCAGGGGGAGCGCATCGGTGGCGAGGCTTGTCGCCACGATCAGGGCATCCGGGATCGGACGACCCGGAAGCTGGCGCGCGCGGACGAGGACGCCCACGAGGACATCGGTCCGCAGCCCCAGGACCCTGACGTTCTCGCGCTGGACCAGACCGATGAGGGCCTCGAGGATCTCCCCCTTATCGACGCCGTACTGCGTGCGCAGGACATGCGCGCACTCGGCAATCGCCACCGGCGACAGACCGACTTCCTCATCGCCGTCGATGAGCGAAGCCGCGCGACGCGCCTGGCCGGGAGGGGTCCCAACGAGATACCGAACCAGGACCGATGTGTCGACGCCGATCACGGCGTGCGATCGGGATCGGCGGTCTCCCACGCAGCACGGCGCAAGGCGTCCCACGACTCGTCGTCGGGCCGTCGCGCAGTCCGGTTCTTCAGGCTTCCCGCCAGCGATCGCCGATGCCGACCCGGCACGACCTCGATGACGATCCGGCCCTCCTCGACCCGCTGGACCGCTTCGTCCCCGGCGTAGATCCCAAGCTCTTCGCGAATCGCCTTCTCGATCGTGATCTGCCCTCGCTCACCTACTCGACTGGCCATGGTATGAATTTACCGATCAGATAGGCACCAGTCAACGTCGGCGGATTCGGATCAGCCGGCCACGCCGGCGAGTCCGCCGTCGACCCTACGGGCAGCTGTCCGGAGCGGTCAGGGCGACGGTGCTGGTGAGCGGGACCGTCGCGTGCGTCTCGAAGAATGCCCAGCGCAGCGTCAGGAACGCCTCGCCGACGACGAGCCCGCTCCCCGGCATGTAGTCACGCGCGACGGTGTCGCAGTCGCCGTAGGTCCCGATGAACTGGATGCCTCGCTCCGCACCGGGCTCGACCTCGACCGGCTCGAATGGGACGCCCTGCGGGAATCCGAAGGTGGTCTCGTCCCCGGTGATGAGCTGGGATTCGAGCGCCGCGGGCGTCCTGACGCCATCGCGGATCACGTCGGCGGCAACGATGGTCATCGGGATCGGCGCCTCATTGCGGATGGTCATGCCCACGCCGACCTCGCGCCCCTCCTCGAACGGGATGAGGTAGCACAGCGTCGGAGTCTCATCCGCGTCCGCTTCGACCGCGGAGCAGGGCTGGGCGCCCTCTCCCAGGACGGCGCTGGTTGCACCCACGTGCACCGGTGGCCATGCGTCGAGCGCGAGCTGTGTCCCGAGCAGCGCGACACCGACGATCAGGACGATCGCGAGGACGGCGGCGGCCGGGGTGAAGGACGGGACGCGGGGCGAGGGCGTCGCGGCGGTTCGCTGGGCGGCGATCAACTCGGTCCCTCCACTCGCTCGAGTGCTCGCATTGTCGACCCTCGACGCAATACTGATGACCATGCAGCGAATCGGGCCGTCCATCTCGGCGCTCCTGCTGATCGTTCTCGTGATCGGCGGTGCGCTGCTGCTCATCGCCGGGTTCGGCGTTGGCGTCGGCATAGGGATCCTGGTCGGGCTGCTCATCGGCGTCGTTGGCGTGGGTGGAGCGTTCGCACTCGCTCAGCGCGGTCGGATGGCGATGGGCTGGACGAACGCGGTGCCCGGCCAGGCGCCCGATGATTTCGATCTCTTCCGGCGATACGGCGAGTCGTACGCCCGGGTCGCCGATGTCGATTCCGGCGAGCTGGAGGGGATGGTGGCGGTTGGCGACGAGGTGGACGCCGCCGGGATCCGGGTCCAGCTCGTCTTCCTGGAGCTGCGAACGAACGGGGGCATCGCGACCCTTGCCACCCACACCAGGCCGCCGGTCGCGGTGCCGGGCCACTTCGTCGACGTGGCGGTCCGCGACGATGCGGGAACCCAGTTCACTGCGGCGGGTCAATCGATCGGCGGCAACACGCCGTCCACGGCGCGTTTCGAGGTACGTTTCGCACCGGCGCCATCAGGGTCGACGTTGACCATTCACATCGAACGGTTCGTGGGTCCCTTCCCGGGCGACCGGTCGACGATTGATGGTCCCTGGACGTTCGTCATCCCTCTCGGGAAATAGGTGCGAGACCAGCCGAAGGCGCGGGCGTCAGGCACGAGGGAAGCGCTACCGTACCCGGGGTGTCCTCCCGCCACTCCTACCTGGCCCACCTCACGTGCAGCGCGTGCGGAGCCACGGCGGATGCCGATACCGCCCAGGGCACGTGCCCGGCATGCGGCCTCGTGCTGTTCGCGACGTACGACCTCGAGGCCCTGCGCCGCGACATGCCGGAGCCGGCGTTCGACCCACGACCGTGGGATCTCTGGCGATACCACGAGCTGCTGCCCATCCGTGATCCCGTCCACGTCCACAGCCTCGGCGAAGGCGCCACGCCCCTGCTGCAGGCGCCAAAACGAGCCGCCGATGCGGTCGGCCTGACGAGCGGCGCGCTGCTCGTCAAGGACGAGGGCCGCAACCCGACGGGGTCCTTCAAGGCCCGCGGCATGGCCGTCGCCGTCGCGCGCGCCGCGGAGCTCGGCATCGGTGAGATCGCGCTGCCCTCGGCCGGCAACGCCGGTGGCGCGGCGGCCGCGTATGCCGCGGCGGCGGGCATCGGCTGCCACGTCGCCATGCCGAACGACGTGCCGGAGATCAACCGCCGCGAGGCGGAGGCCTACGGCGGGCAGGTCACGCTCGTCGACGGCCTCATCGACCTCGCCGGGAGGCTCGTCCGGCAGCGGGCGGGGACGGAAGGCTGGTTCGACCTCTCGACGCTGCGCGAGCCGTATCGGGCCGAGGGCAAGAAGACGATGGCCTACGAGCTCGCCGAGGCCGGCGGCTGGGGCGACGACTGGTGCCCGGACGTCCTCGTCTTCCCGACCGGCGGCGGCACCGGCATCGTCGGCATGTGGAAGGCGTTCGCGGAGTTAGAGGAGCTGGGCTGGATTGGCCAGAAGCGCCCGCGGATGGTCGTCGTCCAGGCCACGGGCTGCGCTCCGCTCGTCCGAGCCTTCGAGCAGTCCGCCGACCGCGCAGAGCCCTGGACCGATGCGCACACGATCGCCGCCGGCATCCGCGTGCCGTCCGGGATCGGCGACTACCTCGTGCTCCGTGCCCTCCGCGAGAGCGGCGGCACTGCCGTCGCCGTCACCGATGACGAGATCCTCGAAGCACAGAAGCTGCTGGCCGAGACGGCCGGCATCTGGGCCGCGTACGAAGGCGCGGCCACCGTTGCCGCGCTGCCCCACCTGGTGGGGTCGGGCGCCATCGCGCCGACCGACCGCGTCGTCGCCTTCAACACCGCGATGGGCCTCAAGGCGTAGGCGGGATATCAGCTCAACGGCTTCACGACCATGATGAACACGAAGCCGATGATCATCGCGATCGTGTACCAGAAGAGCCAACCCGCCGCGCGATCGTGAATGGCGGCCTCGAGCTCGGGCGAGACTCCCCCGTCCATGGCGGACAGCCTGGTCATCCTCTCGAACCACGGCGCGCCGATGAATCGGTGCAGCAGGAACGTCAGGAAGAAGAGCGCGTAGGCGAGCAGGAGCCACGGCGCGAACATGTCGAAGGCGCCGAGGAGCCCTGCCCCGATCCCGAAGGCGAGGCCGCTCACGTAGAGCAACGGCACGAGCGTGATCACCCGTTGGGCCTGCGCGAAGTAGGTGCGGATGGCCCCGGCGTCGCCGGTGTTCGCCACGCGATGAGCCATGACCTCGGTGCCGACCGCCACGCCGACGGCCATGAACATCGTTCCGATGTGCGCGACCTTCAAAAGCTGCCCGGGTTCCATGCTCGGCCCTCTCTAATTCGATAGACTATCAGTCTATGCAATCGTCACGAGCCGTCAAGCGGTCCTACCGATCTCCGCTGCGGAAAGCGCGGGCCCTCGAAACGCGTCGGGCCATCGTCAATGCAGCCGCCAGCCAGTTCGCCGAGCACGGGTTCGTGACGACCTCTGTCGACGCGATCGCCTCCGCCGCGGGCGTGGGGCGTGCGACCGTCTTCGCGATCTTCGGGGGCAAGCCCGCACTGCTGAAGGCGGCCTACGACGCGGCCTTCGGGAGCGGCGACGAGCGGACGCCGCTCATCCAGCGGCCGGAGGCGCAGGCGGTCCTGGCCGAGCGCGATCCTCGCCGCTACCTGACGGCCTACGTCTCCCTGATCGCCGGCATCTTCGCCCGAGCCGCCCCCATCCACGAGGTCGTCCGGGCCGCGGCCCATGCCGATCGCGAGGTGGCCGCCGTCTGGGACCAGATCGGGACGGAACGGCTCAACGGGTCACGACGGATCGTCGCCCATCTCCAGGAGCGAGGCGGACTCCGTTCGGACCTCCGTCCGGCGCGTGCCGCCGACCTGATCTGGGTGCTGAACGACCCTGGGCTGTATCACATGCTCGTCCATCGGCGCGGTTGGTCATCCAAGGCGTACGAGCGCCACGTCACCGAGCTCTTGATACGTGAGCTGCTCTGATTGAGAGCCAACACCGCGACGTGCGCTGATTCTCAGGTTTCCGGATTGACCGAGCACCTCGCCGCCGGCTGCCCGAATCCACCCCCGGTCACGTTGACCTCATAGAGCTCACCAGGGACCAGCTCCTGTTCGAACGTGCAGAACTCCACGTCCGGATCGAGCAGGCCACAGAAGCCATCACACGGCCGGAAATACAGTCGGATGGTGAAGTCGCCGGCCGGCGTCTCCACGGAGTCCCCCTCGAGGTCGACCATCCGGTCGAGCACGAGAGTTCCGTCGAGGGCGTAGGCGCTCGCGAACGCGACCCCACCCTCGATGCCCAAGTTACCGGTGGCGTCGAAGGCGAGCCGCAGTACCGCTGGATCGCTTTCTAGTGCCGGGAATACCTCGACCAACGGCACCGTAGTCCCGTTCCCATCGAGGCTGGTGATGACTCGCGTGTCGGAGTGCGTGCGAATCGTTGATGCGCTCGAGACGTCGGAAGGTCCCGCTTGGCCGCCACATCCCATGGTCGCAACCATGAGCCCGAATAACGTCGCGGGCACGCGCAGCAATCTGAACCGGCGGTGCATGGCTACCGACCTACCCGTGCGCGACGGCCTTGGCCTTCGGGATCTCCTTCATCGGGTCGATGAACGGCATCGGCACGACCGTCGCCTCTCGCTCACCTTCGGGGCAGCCGACCGTGACCGCGGTGCCGTTCGTCGCCAGCTCGATTGGCAGCCACGCGTAGCCGATGTTCTTCTCCAGCCGGGGTGACCAGAGGGCGGTCGTGACCTCGCCGACCGGGCCATCGTGGGCGTGGATCGGCCACTTCGTGAAGTTCATCTCCAGCTTCTCACCCGCAATCTCGACGCCCACGAGCTTGCGGCTGACGCCCTCGTCGCGGATCCGGCGCAGCGCGTCCTTGCCCTTGAACTCGAAGTCGCCGTCCAGCTGGCAGAGCCGTTCGAGGCCGACCTCGAAGGGATTGTTGGCGAGCGTCATGTCGGCGCCCCAGTTCAGGATGCCGCCCTCGACGCGCCGGATGTCGACGGGTCCGGTGGGCCTGATGTCGAACGGCTTCCCCGCCTCCATGATCCGCTCCCAGAGCTCGGTTCCGCGGCCGCCGTCTCGCAGGTAGACCTCGTACCCCACCTCGGCCGTCCATCCGGTTCGGGTCACGACCACCGGGATGCTGTCGAGCTCGAGCTCGCGGAACCAGTAGTACTTCAGCGACAGGATGTCGTCCCCGAAGAGGGCGGCCACCACGTCCCGGGAGTGCGGCCCCTGGATCTGGAGGGGCGAGACATCGGGCTCGCCGAGCTGGACATCCCACCCCAGATCGGCCGCCAGCCCGGTGGCGTACAGCAGCGCGTCCGAGCTGGCGAGCGCGAACCAGAAGTGGTTCTCGCCCAGCCTCAGCATGACCGGGTCGTTGACGATCCCGCCGTCGGGCGCCGTGATCAGCACGTACTTCCCCTGGCCCACCGCGCACTTCGACAGGTCGCGCGGCGTCAGGAGCTGCGCGAAGCGGAATCCGTCCCGTCCCTGCACCTCGACCTGTCGCTCGACCGCGACGTCCCACAGCGTGACGTGATGCAGCAGGTGCCAGTACTCCGCCTCGAAGTCGTCGAAGTTGATCGGGAAGAGCATGTGGTTGTAGACGGTGTACCCGCGCGGCGAGTAGGCCTGCTCGGCCTCGAAGAAGGGCGACTGGCGCAGGCGCGCTCCGCGCTGGACCAGGCTCATGTCAAAGGCCATCTGCTCTCCACCACTCCGTCACCGGTCGCCCCCAACGATCGGCCGATCCTACATGCCGGGGCGGCTCGCCCGCCTGTGACCATTGCCACGCTTGGTACCTTGCGCCGATCCGCGCAGCCCACGGGCCGCGGCGCCCGCACGAACGAAGCCTTGTCACGGAGGAGACGCACGCGATGACCGATCCGATCGAGGACATCATCGGTGACTACCGGGCATTCGCCGCCCAGCAGCGCGACCGGCTGCTGGCCCGCGGCATCGAAATCGCCCCGTACGCGCTCAGCCACCTCGCCTTTCGCGTGCCCGAGTGGGACGAGTACGTCCATGTCCGGACGCAGCTGGAGCGCCATGCGACCTCGAACCGCGAGAACTTCTGGAACGGCCGTCCGATCTCTTTGATCCTTCCTGCCGAGCCGCTCGAGGTCCTCGACGGCACGACGGTTCCGATGATCGAGCTCATTCCCCCGGTCCATCAGCGCGTCTACAAGATGGGACTCGAGCACCTCGGCGTCGTGGTGGGCGACACGTTCGACACCTTCGTCGATGACCACAAGCCCGTGTTGACAGGCCAGCAGTTTCAGGGCCCGAACAGCACGCCCGACCCGGTCTACATCCTCTTCGAGGACTTCACGCACGTGAAGTTCTATCGACTATCGCTGCAGGCATCGGTCGAGCTGTTTGAAGGCCCGTTTGCAAACGGTTTCCGCCATCTCGACGACTATGTGCCGCAGCGGCTTGTGACCGCGACTGGCCCGAACCCGCTGCCCCGCTGACCGAACGCCGCGCGTCAGTGAACCGGGCGCATCGACGGATGGTAAATGCCCGCGAGCCGCGCGGATAACGGCCTACGTGATTCGCTCCGTCCACTGGCTCCGCCATCCGGGAGCCTCGAATGGGTTCGCGAAGTAGTCGGTCGCACGCGTGATCTGTCCGGCGTCGTCGGCCTCGAGGATCGAGACCAGGCTGACCGGCGTGCCGTCGCCATAGTCGATGGTGGCCTCGACGATCCATGCCTCGCCGGGACGCACCAGCCGCCGCAGCTCGATGCTGGGCTTCGTGCCCGTGGACTCTTCGTAGTGCTCATTGACGGCGATGACGTTATCGCGGCCGACGATCCGCTCGCCTGACTGCGGCCACTCCTGGACCATGTCCGGGGAGGCCATGTCAGCCAGCCGGCGCGAGACGGAGCTGACGTCGTCGGAGTTGTAGAGCTCGCGCAGATCGCGCTCGAGATCCTGGGTGGTGGCCATTGGTGGGTTCTCCTTCTCGAACGCCCCCGACGTCATGCGGTTGGTCGTCTCGGCGCTGGACACAGTCTGCACCCGATGACCTTCGGCACCACTGCGGTTGGCAACGGGGTGGCGCTACCCGGGCCAGGGGGCCCCGGTCTCCAGGGCGTGCGCGTACTCCGCCAGCCGGTCATCGTCGTGGCCTCGGATCTCGGAAAGGAACGGGAAGTCGGCCGGCTCCACCGCCACGCGGGCGAGCGGCCGCACCGCCACGAGGCTGGCCAGCTGGGGAATGCGCACCTCGAACTCGCCGAAGCTGAGCGGGGGCTGGAGCTCGAAGGTGTCACCCGGCAGCACGTAGACGGTGCCCGATCGCCACGGTTGGTCGGGCAACGCCGACTGGCTGATCGAGAACACGTATCGCGGCGGACTGACGTTCCCTGCCGCGTCGGCCAGGCGGACGCACGCGTTGGTGACCGATGGGACCCGGTCCCGATCCACGATCGCGAAGAACATCGCCCAGATGCCGTCGCCTGCCGCGTACACC
>DASUFJ010000058.1:0-22968 GCA_036274575.1 Candidatus Limnocylindria bacterium | reverse complement strand
GCCCAGGATCTCCTGGGCGGGCCGTGGCTGACTCAGAACCGGCGTGAGCTCACTCCTCGCCGGCGATGAAGGCCTCGACGCGGCGGCGGCCCTCCTCGTCGGGGAGCTGCACCGGCGGGGACTTCATCAGGTAGGACGACGCGCTGATGAGCGCACCGCCGATGCCACGATCCTTGGCGATCTTGGCTGCGCGGATGGCGTCGATGATGATGCCGGCCGAGTTGGGGGAGTCCCACACCTCGAGCTTGTACTCGAGGTTCAGCGGGACGTCACCGAAGGCGCGGCCCTCCAGGCGGACGTAGGCCCACTTGCGGTCGTCGAGCCACGCGACGTAGTCGGACGGGCCGATGTGGACGTTGCGGTCGTCCTTCTTGCCGGCGAGCGGGCCGTTCAGGTTGGACGTGACGGCCTGCGTCTTGGAGATCTTCTTGGACTCCAGCCGCTCCCGCTCGAGCATGTTGAGGAAGTCGGTGTTGCCGCCGAAGTTCAGCTGATAGGTGCGGTCGATCCGGACCCCGCGGTCCATAAAAAGTCGGGTCAGCACGCGGTGCGTGATCGTCGCGCCGACCTGGCTCTTGATGTCGTCGCCGATGACCGGCAGGCCGGCCTCGGCGAAGCGCCGCTGCCAGTACGGCTCGCGGCCGATGAAGACGGGAATGGCGTTGACGAAGGCGACGCCGGCCTGGATCGCCTGCTCGGCGTACCACTTCGTGGCCTGCTCGCTGCCGACCGGCAGGTAGCTGACCAGCACGTCGACCTCGCGCTCCTTGAGGATCCCGATGACGTCCGCGGTCGGACCGGGTGCCGGCTCGATGATCTCGGAGAGGTACTTCCCGAGGCCGTCGTGGGTCATGCCGCGGTCGACGGTCACGCCGAGGTGCGGGACGTCGGCGAACCGATACGTGTTGTTCGGCTCGGTGAAGATCGCCTCCGAGAGGTCCTTGCCCACCTTGTTGCGGTCGACGTCGAAGGCGGCCACGAACTCGATGTCGCGCACGTGGTAGCCGCCGAGGTTGACGTGCATGAGGCCGGGCACGAAGTCGCCCGGCTTCGCGTCCGCGTAGTAGTGCCGGCCCTGGACGAGGCTGCTGGCGCAGTTGCCGACGCCCACGATCGCGACGCGCACCTTGCCATCGCTCTTGCGATGCCCGTTGCTGGTGGCCTTGCCATTGGTCCCGGGCTTATTGGTGGATGGCACGATGGTCAGTTCTCCTTGCTCTCGACGTTGGATGACGCCTGGGTCAGGTTCCAGACGTGACGAATGCGCTGGACCACGGTCACGATCGTGAGCGCGGCGATGATGGCGAGCGCCCCAATGAGCCCGGCCGTCCAGCCGAGCCCGGCGAGCGCGACGCCGACGATGACGAGGACGAGTCGCTCGGTGCGCGGCGCCAGGCCCACGTCCGCCGCGAGGCCGATGCCCTGCGCACGCGCGTGGGCGTAGCTCACGAGGAACGAGCCGGCGAGCGCGACCATGAGGAGGAGCGCCGGAAGCAACGGCTCCGGCTGCGTCCGCAGCAGCCACGCCCCGATCCCGATGTAGAGAATCGCCTCTCCCGAGCGGTCGAGAGTGGAATCGAAGAAGCCGCCGAACGGGGTCCCTCCGCCCTGCGCGCGGGCCAGGGCGCCATCCACGGCGTCGAGCACCGATCCGATCGCCAGGAGCGCCGCCCCGACCAGGAGCCAGCCGCTCCCGACGAGGACGGAGGCGACGATGGTCAGGCCGAGACCGATGACCGTGACGCCGTTCGGGGTGAGGTGGAGCGCCATTGCGAGGCGCACGACGGGGTTGAGGACGGCGCGCAGCGACTGCTTGAGGCGCTGCGGCACGACGGATCCGGGCCGGCGCAGGTCGCCCGCCTGCTGCCCGCTAGCGGACATCGGGAACCGTTCCCGGCGCGTCGGCCCTCGGCGCGATGCCGCTGGTTCCGCCGATGAGTCGCGCCTCGGCGTCGTGGAGCTCCTCGAACGCGGCGGTGCGGAGGTGGCAGATGACGGTGCGCCCCTGGCGCTGCGGGTCGACGATGCCGGCCAGGCGCAGGATGCGAAGATGCCAGCTGATGAGCGGCTGCGAGAGCCCGACGCGCGACGACAGCTCGTTCACCGGCATCGGGCCGATCTCCGCCAGGAGGCCGATGATCCGCAGCCGCGTCTCGTCGCCGAGCGCGCGATAGAGGGTTCGCAACCGGCGCAGATCGTGCTCGCCGGCCGTCTCGGGGATGGGCCGCATCAGGGAGTCCTTCTTTATCAAATGGGCGCTTATATGAGGGAATCCTTATCTTACGGACCGGGGCGGCGATGTCAAGGACGTCTGCTAGCATCGGCGCGGCCAGCCTGGAGGGCCAGCCCGGGGAGCCACACCGAGGAGCCAGCAAGGGGAGGTGTCTCGCTGAGCAGCTCGACTCCCGATGCGCTGTGGGATGCCCCCGCCCTCCGAATCCTGCGCCCGTCCGCCATCGCGATCCGAGACCTGACCCGACGTCCGCTCCTCGACCGATGCACCCTGACCGTGCCGGCCGGGATGCGCCTGCTCCTCGTCTCGGAGCCGGATGAGTCGGGCAGCGCCCTCGTGCGGATCCTCGCAGGCCTGGCACGGCCCGAGCGCGGCCAGATCGAGATCGCCGGACTGCGCGATGGCTCGGCGGACGGATGGGCCCGTCGCGTCGCCCACCTGGGCCCCGAGCCGGGGATCCATCGCTGGATGACGCCGCGTGAGGCGCTCGAGCTCGCCGCCCGGCTCCTGGGCCTGGGGGCGGACGCGTCGCGCCGCATCGAGCGCGCCATGGCATGGGTCCGGATTCCACCGGAGGAAGTGGATCGACCGGTGGCTCGCGGCGGGGGCCCGCTCCTCGAGCGCACCGGGCTGGCGGCCGCCCTCATCGGCGATCCGGAGGTCCTGCTCCTGGACGAGCCGCTGCGCTCCATCGAGGGCCGCGAACGGACGCGAATGCTTCGCCTACCCGGCAAGCGCCGCACCGTCGTGCTGGCCAGCCGCTATCCGTCGTCGGAGGCCGGCCTCGTCAGCCACGTCGGGCTCCTGCGAGACGGTCGCGTTCGCCTGGTTGCGCCGGTCGGCGAGCTCGAGGCCGCCGGCCTCCCGCTCACGCACCGCGGCATCGCCGACCTGGCCAGCCGGTGAGCCAGAGTCGCCTCGTCACCTGGCTCGCCATCCGCGAGCTGTGGATGACGTTCCGCCTCCTCCTCGTGATCGTGGGCTTCGTCGGCACCAGCGCGGTCCTGGTGCTCATCCCGGCCACGGCCGCGCTGACGATGCAGCGCCTGGCGATCGGGATCGGCATCTCGACGGTCGTCGTCGCCGGGGTCGCGGCCTGGTCGCTCGCCGATGAGCGGACCGCCGGTCGGGCGGGATGGCTCGTCAGCCGATCCGTGCGGCGCGGCGACGTCCTCGCCGGCTGGTTCTCGGGCCTCGCCACGATCGCGCTCGTCGGGCTTGCCGGCGCCGCTCTGCTCGGATGGCTGGCCGTCACCGGCCGGCCCTCCGCGTTCGACGCGGCCACGTTCCTCGGCACCATCGTCGCGGTGGCCGCCACGATCGCCGCGGCCATCGCCATCGGCCTCCTCGCGGGCACAGTCCTTCGGACCTGGCTCGCCGCCCTCGTCGCCGGGCTGGCCTGCCTGGCGTGCGGCGCCGTCGCGTGGACGCTGTTCCCGGATCGACCGCTCGTGCCGGGAGGCGCCTTTCGGCTCGTGGCCGGGATCGCGACCGGGCAGACGATCCTCGCCGACGCGCTCGGGGCTGCCGGAATCGGCCTGTTGCTGGCGGCGGTCGTGCTCGTCCTGGCTCGCGTGAGCATCGAGCGCGCCGAGCTGTGACGGAGGAGCCCGCCGAGCTGAGGATCAGCCCCGTCGCCGCGTGGGCCGCGCTCGTCTTCGCCAGTCTGGGCGTCCTCATCGGCGGCGCCGAGCTGATGGTCGTCGCCATCGCCCTGCCCTCGATCGTCGCCGACTTCGGCGGCTGGGCCGACCTCGCCCGCGTCAGCTGGATCGTCAACGCCTACCTGCTCGCCTACGTCGTCGCCATGCCGCTCGCCGGGCGCGGCGCCGACCTGTGGGGCGCGCGACGTCTCTACGTCTTCGCGCTCCTGCTGTTCGTCATCGGCTCCGCCGCCGCAGGGCTGTCGCGAATTGCCGGGCCCGAGCAGGGCCTCACCTGGCTCATCGTCGCGCGGGTCGTCCAGGGCTTCGGCGGCGGCGCCCTCGTGCCGCTGTCCATGGCGCTCGCCAGCCACCTGTTCCGCGGCCGGGCGCGCGCCGCGGCGCTCGGGGTGGAGGGCGCGGCGACGTACATCGGCATGGCGATCGGGCCCGCGTACGGCGCCTGGGTGCTCCTGAACTTCTCGATCCCGATCCCGCGCCTCGAGATCGTCGGCTGGCAGTGGATTTTCCTGCTCAACGTGCCGATCGGGATCGTGACGCTGCTCATGATCTACGTCGTCGCCGGCGGCATCGAGACACCGCGCGTGCGGGCCGGGCTCGACCTCGTCGGCGCGGTGCTCCTCAGCGTGGCGCTCGTCGCCGGCATCGGCGGCATCACCGCCTCCGGCGCGACGGGCTGGACGGACCCGGTCGTCATCGGCGGCATCCTCGCCGGCGTGGGGGCGCTGGTGGCCTTCGCCTGGTGGGAGCTCCACCACGCGTCCCCGCTGGTCGACATCAGGCTCTTCGCCGACCGTGCGTTCTCAGCCTCGAACCTGCTCAGCCTGCTCACCGGCTACACGCTGGCCACGGCGGTCATCGGCGGGCCGGTGTTCGTCAATCGGGTCCTGTTCGGGACCGATGCGGAGGCCGCGACCGCCCTCACGGCGCTGACGCTGGCGATCGCGGTCGGCGCCCTCGTCGGCGGGGTGGCGTCGGGCGTGATCGGCGAACGGTGGGTCGCCCTGCTCGGCGTGGTCGTCAGCGCCGTAGGACTCTGGCTCGCGATCGGGTGGGACACCGCGACCGCTCTCGATCGGCTCATCCGCGACCTGGCGGTCTTCGGTGCGGGCTTCGGGCTGACCGTTTCGCCGCGGGCCACCGCGGCGGTCGAGGCCGCCGGCGCGGGCGCGTACGGCGTGGCAAGCGCGATGCTCCAGCTGACGCGGACCGTCGGCATGAGCGTCGGGCTGGCGCTGCTCACGTCGATCGGCCAGAACCGGATCGACCAGGCCACCGCCCTCATCAGCGACCCGGTGCGGCGCGATGCCCTCGTCACGCTGCTCGGCCATCCCGAGTTCCAGGGCGTCGATCCGAACACGTCCTTGCCGCTCGTGGCCGTGCTGGAGGAGTGGTCCCGCGGCGAGGCGGCCATGGTGCTGGACGTCGTCTTCGCCATCGCCCTCGCGGTCGCCGCCCTGACGCTGTTGCCCGCGTGGTTCGTGCGCGGGCGGAGGACCTAGCCCGCCGGCCTGGCGACGACGACGAGCTCGCCCCAGTTGCGGTTGTAGCCCTGCGACGTCTGGAGCGTGAGGCGCTCGTACGGGGTGTCCTGAGTCCAGAACAGCCCCTCGTCGCAGTTGGTGTGGATCTGCAGTGCCAGCGGCGGATCGGGCGGGTCGAGCGCCGGATCCGCATCGTCGTCGGGGCAGGCGACGTTGGGATGGACCTCGGTCACCACGTAGCGCAGGATCGAATCGTCGGACATCCGCACCACGACCTCGGCGCCGATCTGGACGTTCCACAGTGGCTTGAAGAGGCTGTTCAGGGCGTGGGCGAACATGTACGAGTTCCGGCCACGACCCGGCTGGTTGCCGGCGCGAAGGATGTACGCGGCGTCGTCGGGCGGGAAGGAGTCCGTCGCGACGTCCGTCGACTGCTTCACGGGGATGTCGATCTCGACCGATGGCAGCTCGATCCGCACCGCGACGACATCGTCGGGGAGGGGCGTCGCGGCTGGCGTCTCCGTCGGCGGAGCGCTGCTGGGTGCGGCCGAGCCGGATTCGGAGGGCGTGGGTGACGCGATGGCGACCGGCGTGGCCGTGCGGACGGGCGCCAGGGTCGGCGTCGGCTCGGCCGTTGGATCGAAGCTGCCGACGATAATGAGGGCGACCCCCGCCACCCCCAGGATGATGGGGAGCGCCCACGAGGAGAGACGCTTCACGTGCCGGAGTCTAGCCAAGCAACCGATGCATCGTGGTCGCGCGCGCTGGCCCTCGCTCGCGACGCGCTGGCCGTCTCGCCCGGCGGTCTGCTCACCGACTACGACGGGACGCTGTCGCGGATCGTCCCCGATCCATCAGCCGCGACGCTCGCCGACGGGGCCGGTCCCGCGCTCGAGGCGCTGGCCCAGCGGCTCGCGGTCGTGGCGTTCGTCACCGGCCGCGCCGCACTCGACGTGCGGCGGCTCAGCGGACTGGAGCGCGTCCTCGTGGCCGGCAATCACGGGACCGAGCTGCTCGAGCCGGGCGGCGAAACCAGCCAGAGCACGGTCGACCGCGGCGTCATCGAGCGCGCGCTGACCGAGGCGCTTGCGCGGGTGCCGGACCTGGCCGGCCTGAGGGTCGAGCACAAGGGCCTCTCCGCCAGCGTCCACTACCGCGACGTCGACGACCCGACGGTGGCGCGGGACGCTGTCCACGCGGCGCTCGGCTCGCTGGACGGAACCGGGCTCGTGGCCCGGGATGGCCGGATGATCGTCGAGATCGTACCGACGGCGGCCGGCGACAAGGGCACTGCCACGCGCACGATCGCGGCCCGCTTCGGGCTGCGCGGGCTGGTCGTCCTCGGCGACGACGTGACCGACCTCGACATGTTCCGGGCGGCGGACGACCTGCGCGCCGCCGAGGGCGTGCGAGTGGCGATCATCGGGGTTGGCTCCGGCGGTGAGGCGCCGGCCGAGGTCGCCGCAGCGGCCGATGCGGTCGTCGCCGACGCTCCTGCAGCCGCCGCGCTCCTCGCCGCCCTCGCGGCCGGTCACGCAGCGGATTAGCTCGCCGCTGGGCGTATCGGTGACTGATTGGTCGCTTCTGGTCCGCTACTGGGACAAACAGCGAACCTGAAGGCTGTCCTTCGCCGTTCCTGGTTCGCCTCCGGGAACAACGGGGACTGATTGGCCGATACGCCCAGGAGCCGACCAAGCGACTTGGCCGTTCGTGGGAGGCCGGTCCAAACGTGCGTGGCGCTCAGGCGAGCTCGGCCAGGTCCTCCAGCTGGCGACGCAGCCACCAGGTGATGTCCTCCCGCTCGACGCCGCGGCGAAGGCCGGCGAGGCGCCGGTGCCGCTCCGCCGGCTCCATGGCCAGGGCCTCGGCCAGGGCATCGGCGGTGCCGACGACGTCGGCCGGGGCGACCTTGAGGACCCCGGATGCCATCTGGTCGTAGGCGCCGGCCGTCTCCGACAGGACGAGCACAGCGTCGCGCTGCGACACGACGACCGCCTCCTTCGCGACGAGGTTCATGCCGTCGACCAGCGGGTTGACGAGGACGACATCGGCGATGGAGAGGCCGGCCAATGCCTGGGCGTAGTCGTTCTCGTAGAAGATCTGGACCGGGCGCCAGCCGGCGCGGCCGAATCGGGCGTTGATGCGGTCGACCTCGCTCTGGACCTCGCGGCCGTACTCGCCGTATTCGCGGAGGCCGGTGCGCGAGGGAACCAGAAAGGCCAGGAAGCTGACCCGGCCGCGGAGCCGCGGGAGGCGCTGGAGGAGGGCCTCGTAGGCGCGGAAGCCGCGCAGGATGTTCTTCGACGGCTCCAGGCGGTCGACGCGGACGATGACCCGCTCCCGCGTTCCGCCGAGCAGCTGGTCGGCTCGACGCCGCGCGGCTCGAGACGTGGCGATCCGGCGCGTGGCGTCGACGTCGATGCTGATGGGGTAGGCGCGGACACGGGTCGTCCGACGCCTGCGTCGCACGACGCTCTCCTCGTAGTCGACGTCGGCATCGGGGATGAAGGACTCGACCATGCGCAGGAAGTTGTGGGCGTAGCGATCGGTCTGGAAGCCGACCACGTCGTTCGCGAGGAGGCCGAGGGCGATGCGCTCCCTGATCGCGGGCGAGATCGTCAGCCAGATCGAGGACGGGGGCCACGGGATATGGGTGAAGTGGCTGAGGATCGCGCCGGGTCGCGCGCGTCGGATGGGCTCGGCGGCGACATAGAGGTGATAGTCGTGGAGCATGATCCGCGGCCGCCGGTCGCCGCGCGCTTGGGCCAGGACCGCCCGGGCGAAGGCATCGTTGAGGGCGACGTAGCCGCGCTGCCAGGCGCGCATGATCGCCGCATCGATGATCGGACGCTCGGGAAGGTTCCACATCTGGTGCTGGAGGAACCAGAGGAACGGGTTGGCGATGACGTTGTAGGCCTGCTCGTAGACCGATCTCTCCACGAGCGCGAAACGCAGGCGGAGCGACTCGTTGGCGTCGCTCGCGGCGCGGATCAGCTTCGGGTCGGCGGCGGCGCGCCGGTCCCCCTCGCTCATGGCGGCCGCGACCCAGGTGACCGGCACGTGACGCCCGACCTGGCCCAGGGCGGTGACGAGCCCGCCCGATCCGCGCCGCGGGCGGAGGCGGCCGTCGGCACCGGTGGCGAACGTCACCGGCCCGCGATTCGTGGCGATGATCAGCCGACGGTCACCCAGGAGCGCCGCCGCGGCCGCTCCGAGATCGGCATCTGCCAGTGCCTCGTCGTCGGCGGTGACCACGACGTCAGAAGAGGCTGGCCGCCGACACCTCGAGCAGACGCAGGACGGCTCCGGGGAAGACCCCCAGCGCGATCACGCCGGCCACCGAGACCGCCAGGGCCACCGATCCGAAGGGCGAGGTGTCGAGCGGGGCTGGCTCGGGCTCGGGGTCCCGCATGTACATGTAGACGATGACGCGCAGGTAGTAGAAGGCGGCCAGCGCGGCGTTGAGGACGATGACGACCGCCAGCCAGGTGAGCCCCGAATTGACCGTGGCCAGGAGGACGTACAGCTTCGCGAAGAAGCCGACGGTCGGCGGGATGCCGGTGAGGCTCAGCATGAGGACCGCCATGGCGGCCGCGTGCCACGGCGCGCGTTGGGCGAGCCCGGCGAACGAGTTGAGGCCGCCGAAGCGCGACGTGTCGCGCTGGAGCATGGCCACGACGGCGAAGGCGGCGATGTTCATGACCCCGTAGCCGAGGACGTAGAAGAGGACCGCCTCGATGCCCTGGGCGGCTGTCTCGGCGTCGGGCGCGTTCGCGTAGGCGGCGAGGCCGGCCATGATGTAGCCGGTGTGGGCGATGCTCGAGTAGGCGAGCATCCGCTTCACGTTCACCTGGGTCAGGGCCACGATGTTGCCGACCGTCATGGTCAGCACGGTGAGGATGAGGAAGACCCCCAGCCACTCGCCGCGGAGGGGTGCGAGAGCCTCGGCGAAGACGCGAATGAGGAGCGCGAAGGCGCCGAGCTTGGGGCCGACGGACAGGAAGCCGGTGATCGGCGTCGGCGCACCCTGGTAGGCGTCCGGGGTCCAGTAGTGGAAGGGGACGGCGGCGATCTTGAACGTGCCGCCGACGGTGAGGAAGCCGATCGCCACCAGGAGCGCCGGGTTCATCTCGCCCGTGAGCGCGTCGGCGATGCCGGCGACGCTGGTCGTGCCGGTGAGGCCGTAGATCCAGGCCACCCCGAAGAGCAGGATCGCGCTCGCGAAGCTGCCGAGCAGGAAGTATTTCAGCCCGCCCTCGTTGCTGTAGCGATCGGTCTTGTGGAGCCCGGTCAGCAGGTAGGCGGGCATGACCATGAGCTCCAGGCCCAGGAACAGGGTGACGAAGTCGCTGCTCGAGGCGAGGATGCACATGCCCAGCAGCGCGCTGATCAGGATGGTGTTGAACTCGCCGAGCGGTATGCGGCGGACGAGGAGGTACGCCGGCGCGAAGAGGGCGCTCAGGATGCCGATGACGATCGTGGCGCCCTTGAGGAAGACGGCCAGGTCGTCGACGACGTAGAAGCCGGCGTAGACGGTCTCATTCACATCCCAGACCACGAAGCACGCCGCGCCGGCGAGGATGAGGCCGGCCACGGTCAGCGGGGTGAGGAGCCACTTGTCGCGCCGCGTCAGGAAGAGGTCGACGGTGATGACGATCAGCATGAGACCGACGAGGATGAGCTCCGGGAGCAGGGTCACGAGATCGTCGACGTAGTCCATGGGTCAGCCCATCACCACAGCGGCCCGAAGCCCGTCAGGCCCGCGCCGTTGACGGCGTCGACGATTCGCTCGACGGGGACCGAGATCATCTCGAGGATGGGCCCCGGGTACACGCCCAGGGCCACGACGAGCACGACGAGCGGCGCGAGCGATGCCCACTCTCCGCGGCTCATGTCCTTGAGCGACGGCCACCATCGGCGCATCCAGTCGGAGGGGACCGTGAAGAAGACGCGCTGGAACATCCAGAGCATGTAGACCGCGCTGATGATCACCACGACCATCGCGCCCGCCGCGACCCAGCCGCTGAGCTGGAAGGCGCCGATGATCACGAGGAACTCACCGATGAAGCCCGACAGGCCAGGCAGGCCGATGCTGGCGAAGGTGAAGAGCCCGAACATCGCGGCCCAGTGCGGCAGGCGAGCGTTGAGGCCGCCCATGTGGGCGATCTCGCGGTCGTGGGTGCGCTCGTAGATGATGCCGACGAGCAGGAAGAGGGCCCCGGTCGTGATCCCGTGGCTGATCATCTGGAAGACGGCGCCCTGCAGGCCCTGGGTGTTGAACACGAACGTGCCGAGCATGACGAAGCCCATGTGGCTGACGCTCGAGTAGGCGACGAGCTTCTTGAGGTCTGGCTGCACCATCGCCACCAGGCCGCCGTAGATGATCGCGATGATCGCGAGGCCGATGACGATCGGCGCGAAGGTGGCGGCGGCGTCCGGCAGGAGCGGAAGCGCGTAGCGCAGGAATCCGTAGCCACCAAGCTTCAGGAGGACTCCGGCAAGGATGATCGAGCCGGCGGTCGGGGCCTCGACGTGGGCATCCGGGAGCCACGTGTGCAGCGGCCACATCGGCACCTTGATGGCGAACGCCAGGAAGAAGGCGATGAAGGCCAGCGCCTGGAGCGTGTCGGCGTAGGCGAAGCCGCGCAGCGCCTCGTAGCTGAACGTGAACGCGTTGCCCGACGCGGCGTGGGCGATCGCCACGGCCAGGATCGCGACGAGCATGAGGAGCGAGCCGACCAGCGTGTAGATGACGAACTTGACGGTGGCGTAGATGCGTCGCGCGCCGCCCCAGATCCCGATGACGAAGTACATCGGGAAGAGGCTCACCTCCCAGAAGACGTAGAACAGGAAGAGATCGAGCGCCACGAAGACGCCGAGCATCCCGACCATGAGGAGCAGCATCGTCACGTAGTAGGCCTTGACCCGGGATTGGATCGGCTCCCACGAGTAGAGGATGGCGACGACGCTGAGCAGGGTGGTGAGCAGCACGAGGACGACGGAGATGCCATCCACGCCCAGGGTGTAGCGCATCCCGAACGCCTCGATCCACGGCAGATCCTCGCGGAACTGGAACTCGCTGCCCGCCGGGTCGTAGCCGAGGAGCATGAGCGAGAGGGCGAAGGTCAGGATCGCGGCCGCCAGCGCGATCCAGCGGATGGCGCGGTGGCTGCCGCCGGGGACGAAGAGCAGGAGCAGCGCACCCAGCGCGGGCGTGAAGACGATGGCGGTCAGGAGCGGGAAGCCCTCCATCAGCGCACCACCGTCGCGTAGAGGAGGAGAACGACGGCGAGGCCCGCCGCCATGCCGAGGCCGTAGTTCTCGACGCGGCCGGTCTGGAGCTTGCGCAGCCAGCCGCCGATGGTGGTCGCCAGCCAGCCGGAGCCGTTCACGACGCCATCGATGACGCGCGCATCGAACCACCACAGAGCCTCGCTGAGCAGGACGCCGCCCCGAGCGAAGACGAGCTGGTAGATGTCGTCGAAGTAGTACTTGTTCAGGCTGGCCCGATACATCCCGGGCCCGAGGCCGAGCGGGAAGCGCTGGACGAATCGGGCCGGCATCTCGGGATGGCGCACGTACCAGTCGTAGGCCATCCAGACGCCGGCGACGGCCACAATCGTGCCGGCGCCGAGGAGGAGCCCGCCCGAGCCGAACAGCGAGAAGCCACCGCTCTCGGTGGCGGCGATGGAGCCGGGCAGCACGCCGGTGCCGAGCTCCTCGGCGGTGTGGAACACCTCCTCCAGCCAGCCGTGGATGGCGCCGGCCTCGGGCGGGATGCCCAGGAGCATCCCGACCAGGATCGTGGGCACGGCGAGGATGACGAGCGGAGCGACCATGGTTGGCGCGCTCTCGTGGACGTGGTCCCAGATCTCGCGCGGCCCGTGCCACTCGCCCCAGAACGTCATGAAGATCATGCGGAACGAGTAGAACGCGGTCATGAAGGCGACGACGATGCCGACGAGATAGAAGACGTACCAGCCGCGGTTGAACGTCTCCGCCAGGATCTCGTCCTTGCTGAAGAAGCCGGCGAAGATCGGGATCCCGGCGAGGGCCAGCGAGCCGATGACCATCGTCACGTAGGTCCACCGCATCTTCGCCCGCAGGTTGCCCATGAAACGCATGTCCTGCTCGCCGGCGACACCGTGGATGACCGAACCGGAGCCCATGAACAGCAGGCCCTTGAAGAAGCCGTGCGTCACGAGGTGGAAGATGGCCGACGCCCACGCCCCGACGCCGAGGGCCAGGAACATGTACGCCAGCTGGCTCACCGTCGAGTAGGCGAGGACCTTCTTGATGTCGTTCTGGGTCAGCGCGATCGCGGCGGCGAGGATGGCGGTGAAGGTGCCGATGACGGCCACCACGACCATCGCGGTCGGCGCCTCGGCGAAGATCGGATTGGCGCGGGCGACCATGTAGACCCCGGCGTTCACCATGGTCGCGGCATGGATGAGGGCGCTGACCGGGGTCGGGCCTTCCATCGCGTCCGGCAGCCAGACGTGGAGCGGGAACTGGGCGCTCTTGCCGACCGCGCCGGCGAAGAGGAGGAGCGCGATGATCGTGACCGTCCCCTCGTCGAGGGTCCCGATGCGCTCGAACACCTCGTGGAAGCTCAGCGTCCCGAGGTTGACCCAGATCATGGCGATGCCGAGGCCGAAGCCCAGGTCGCCGACGCGGTTGACCACGAACGCCTTCTTCGCCGCGCCGGCCGCCGACGGCTTCTTGTACCAGTAGCCGATGAGCAGATAGCTGCAGAGGCCGACCGCTTCCCACCCGACGTAGAGCATGAGGAAGTTGTCGCCCAGGATCAGCAGCAGCATGCTGAACATGAACAGGTTGAGATAGGCGAAGAACCGCCAGAACCCGCGGTCGCCGTCCATGTAGCCGATCGAGTAGACGTGGACGAGGAAGCCGACGCTGCTGACGACGAGGAGCAGCATGGCGGTCAGCGGATCGACGAGGAAGCTGATGTCGATCCGGAAGTCGCCGGCGGCGATCCACTCGTAGAGGGTCACGTCGTACTCGTTGCCGCCGAAGATGACGTTGGCGAAGACGACCATGCTGAGGGCCCAGCCGAGGCCCACCAGGCCGGTCGGCACGACCCAGGACAGGTAGCGCGGCCGCGTCTCGCCCGGGGTCACGTGGCCGGGCTGGCCCAACCCGTCGTTCATGTCCTCCGGGATGACACCGGCCGCGCCCTCGCCGTTCGCCAGGTCATCGGCGTGGCCGGCATGCGGGCTGGTGACCGCCTGCTCCTCCTCGGTCGGGATGCCCCGGAAGGCGGAGTCGTCGACCGGTCCGTGATCGTCGCCGTGTTCGCCGTGGCCCTCGCCGCCATGTTCGCCGTGGTGGCCGTGAACCGGCACGCGGTCGAGGCGCGGCCCGACCAGGACGGCGAACAGGAAGCCCGCCAGGGGCAGCGCCGGAATAAGGGCGATCAGCAGCTCCATCGGCCTCGCCCTACTCCTTCAGGTCGGAGTACTGGTCGACCTCGGCGGTCTGTCGCGTCCGGATGATCGCGATCACGAGGGCCAGGCCGACGGTCACCTCGGCCGCGGCGACGGCCATGATCATGAGCGCGAACACGGCGCCGGCGTTCGGGCCGGGCGGCAGGAAGGCGTTGAACGCCACGAGGCTCAGGTTCACGGCGTTGAACATGAGCTCGATGCTGATGAGCATCAGGATGGCGTTCCGTCTCGCCATGAACCCGAAGGCGCCGATGCCGAACAGCAGGGTGGAGACGAGCAGGTAGCCAGTGAGACCCATGGGTCAGTTCGCCCGCTCATCCTCTTCCGGCCGGCGGGCCAGGAAGATGGCGCCGATGATCGCGACGAGCAGCAGGATGGCGATGATCTCGAACGGCAGGGCGTAGGTCGTGAAGATGGCCTCTGCGATGGCCTCCGCGCCGGCGCTCACCGCCTCCGCCGCCGCTCCCCAGTCCGTCTGGACGGCGGCCCATCCGACGAGGCCGATGACCGCCAGGGACACGACCGCCGCGATCGGCACCTGGCGATGGAAGGGCGCCGGGAGCGCCGCGTCGCCGGCCTGGGTGAGCATGATCGCGAACAGGATCAGGACGCTGATCGCGCCGAGGTAGATGAGAACCTGGGCCGCGGCCACGATCGGGGCGCCAAGCAGGGCGTACATCCCTGCCAGGGACCCGAAGCAGATCATCATCGCCACCGCGGAGTGGATGAGGTTGCGAAGCGTGACGACCGCAATCCCGGCTCCCACGACGCCAATGGCGAGCAGGAAGAAGAGGACGCTGGAGATGTCCAGGGTCGTGGGCTCCCGTTGGAAGTTCGAGCGCTCGTTGGCCCCGCCCGGGGGCCGCTCGATTCTAGCGCAGCGGCAGATGCCGTTGCGCGCAGGGGACGGCCCGGCGTAAGGTGGCGCGCAACCGGTTGCCCGGGACGGACCAGCATGCTCCCCGCATGCCTCGGGCATCCGGTCAGGAGACTGTCGTGCTCACGAGACGGACCTTTCCGGTGGTTCTCGCCGTGCTGCTCCTGGCGCTCACGGCCTGCGGAAGTCGTGGGGGAGGCGGCGGAGGGGGAGGGGGCGCTGAGAGCGACCTCCCCCGGCACGCGGAGGCCAGCTCCGACGACGCGGAGGGGACGACGTTCGAGCTCCAGGAAGGTCGCTACCGCGTCTCGGTCACCGCGCCCGGGTGCTCACGGCCCGTCGTGCAGGTGAACTCGGTCGACGGCGCGTTCACGTACGAGATGCCGATTGCGACCTACAACGCCTTCATCAACGGCATGATCGAGGGCGAGTACACCATCACGATCACCAGCGACTGCGACGAGTGGACGGTGGTCCTGGACAAGTTCTGATCTTGATCGGCTCCGTCTGCCGCCGATAGATCGGGCACAGGCGCACATTTCCGTTTCTCGGGCACGGTTTCCACCGATCTTTCGGGCACGACCTGGCCGGAACCCGGCGCCTGCGCCCCGTCGTGCGCGATCCTGCCCGATTCATCGGTTGAAACCCCGCCGGTCGCCCGCCGCGTGCGCGCCGGTGCCCGATGTACCGGTCGGCCAGGTGGGCCTTCGGAAGCACGTCAGCGAGTTGCGGCCAGTGCGGGACCCCTAGCGGGTGGGGCGCTCCCGGTCGGACATCTCGAGGATGTCGAGCATGGGCAGGTCGCGCTGGTACTCGCTGAACTCGAACTCGGGGCCGCAGCGGAGGGCGTCGTAGGGGCAGGCATCGGCGCAGATGCCACAGAAGATGCAGCGGCTGATGTCGAGCTGGTACGTCTCCAGGACGCGCGGGCGCGGCATCAACGCGCCGACCGGGCAGGTCTCGGCGCATCGGCCGCAGGAGACGCATGGCGTCTCGTTGAGTGACACGAAGTCGGCTGTCGTGACGAGCGAGTCGAAGCCCTTGCCGATGAAGTCGTAGCAGCCGGCGCCGACGATGTCCTTGCAGACCTGGGCGCACCGGCCGCAGTCGATGCAGCGGCTGTAGTCGCGCAGGATGAACGAGTGCGTCTCGTCGCGGCCGTAGCCGTGGTTGATGCCGACGTACGGGTTGTCCTGGATCGAGCGCTCGTCGATCGCCATGTTGAGCGTCGTCTCGTACTCGATCGCCGCCTCACGCAGGTCGCAGTGGCCGATCGCCTCGCAGGTGCACTGGAGGCAGCGGCCCGCCTCGGCCATCGCCTGATCGCCGGTGTATCCGAACTCGTACTCGGCAAAGTTCACCTTGCGCTCGTCGGCCTCGAGCTTGCCCATGATCGCCTGCGGCTCCTTCACGTCATCGGTGAAGGGGACGATGGTCAGGAAGTTCGGCTGCGGCTCGGTGACGATGCGCCGCACCTGCGGGTCCTCGAGGTCGTGGCCGCGGAGCCAGTAGTCCATGGCGTAGGAGGCGCGCCGGCCCTCGCCGATGGCCTCGACCACGGTGGTCGACCCGGTCCGCACGTCGCCCGACGCGAAGACCTTCGGAAGGTCGGTGCGGAAGATGTGCTCCTCGGCGACGAGCGTGCCTCGACGGCTGACCTCGAGCCGAGAGCGAATCTCCTCCGGCTCCGACTCGATCCACGACAGGTCCGGTCCCTGGCCGATGGCGGCCAGCACCGTGTCGCACTCGATGATGAACTCGGTGCCCGGCATCGGCTCCGGGCGGCGCCGGCCCTTCTCGTCGGGCGCGCCGAGCTTCATGCGCTGGAACTCGACGCCGGTGACCGTGTTGTTGGCGTCGGTGACGATGCGCGTCGGCGCCGCCTGGAAGATGACGCGCGCGCCCTCCTCGATCGCCTCGTGCACCTCGTCCTGCGAGGGCATGTCCTTGAGGTCGCGGCGGTAGACGATGGTGACCTCCGCGGAGCCCTGCCGGATGCTCGTCCGCGTGCAGTCGATGGCGGTGAACCCGCCGCCGATGACGACGACCCGCGCGCCCTTGAGGCGCGGGATGAGGACGCCGCGCGTCGAGTTGTAGAGGTTCTCGAGGGCGTTGACGGTGCCGTCGGCGTCCTCGCCCGGGATGCCGAGCTCGTTCGACTTGTAGCAACCGGTCGAGATGTAGATCGCGTCGTACTCATCGATGATGTCGGCGAGATGGAAGTCGCGGCCCAGCCGCATGTTCGGCTTCAGCGTCGCGCCCAGCTCCCAGACGTGGTCGAGCTCGCGGTCCATCCAGGCCTTGGGAAGCCGATACTCCGGGATCCCGTAGCGCAGCATGCCACCCTGCTCCGGCTCGGCCTCGAAGACGTCGCAGTGGTGGCCGCGCAGCTGGAGGTAGTACGCCGCTGCCAGCCCGCCGGGCCCGGCGCCGATGACCGCCACCTTGCGACCGGTCGGCGGATCCTTCGGCCACGGGATCGGCGCCGGCGCGTCGACCTCGAGGACGCGGTCGGCGCAGTACCGGTGCGAGTCGCGGATGGCGATCGCGGTGTCGACCTCCTCGCGCCGGCAGTGCGTCTCGCACGGTGCCGGGCAGACGCGACCCAGGATCGCCGGGAAGGGCAGGGAGCGCTTGAGTATGCGCGTCGCCTCCTCCCAGTTGCCGAGCGTGTTCTGCTTCAGGTAGCCGGGGATGTCGACCCGCGTCGGACACTTGAACTGGCACGGCGGGAGGCAGTAGGCGTCGTGGTCGCTGAAGATGAGCTCCAGGACCATCCGCCGGTTCTCGATGGCCCGCTCGGAGTGGGTGGTGATGACCATCCCCTCCTCGATGGTCGTGCCGCAGCTGATCGGCGTGTCGTCGCGTCCGGAGACCTCTACGGCGCAGATGCGGCAGGCGCCGTACGGAGCGAGCTTCGGTTCGTAGCACAGCGTAGGGATCTCGATGCCCAGGACGCGGCAGGCCTGGAGGATCGTCTGACCCTCCTCCGCCTCCACCTGCTGGCCGTTGATCGTGACCGAGATCTTTCGCGTGCCGGGCACCATCGGCCACAGCGGCGTGTAGTCGCTGAGCGACCCGGTGCCGCGTCCGTCGCCGTTGCCGTTCCCGGTCGGGTGGCCGTTCGTCGTTCCGAAGCCCATCGGTCTCTACTCTAGCCCGGCCAGCGGCTGGAGGAGCGGAGCGCCTCCGGGAGCGCGGCAGGCGCCTGCCGGGCACTCGCCGCGCTCGGCGTGGGCGCGGTACTCGTCCGTGAACCGATCCAGCGTGGTGAGGATCGGTCCCGGCGCGATGCGCTCGAGGCGGCACAGCGCCGTGTCCGAGATCTTGCGCGACAGCTCGCGCAGCATGGTGATGTCATTCGGCCGCGGGGTGGCGGCGAGGATGCGGTCGAGCCCCTCCACCAGCCGCCTCGTGCCGATCCGGCACGGCACCGCCTTGCCGCAGGCCTCCCGCGCGCTGAAGTCGGCGAAGAAGCGTGCGCTGTCGACCATGCAGGTGCTGCCGTCGACGACGAGGAGGGCGCCGGAGCCGATGAGCGCACCCGCCGACCCGAGAGGCTCGTAGTCGTAGGGCGTCGTGAACTCCGCCTCGGCGAGGGCGCCACCGCCCGGCCCGCCGACGAAGGCCGCCTTCGGGCTGCCGCTTGGCCCGCCCGCGAGGTCGATGATCGCGCCGATCGTGGCCCCCAGCGGCACCTCGACCAGGCCGGGCTGGTTGACCTTGCCCATGATCGTGACGAGCTTCGTCCCCCTGCTGGCATCGCTGCCGGCCGAGGCGAAGGCCTCCGACGAATGGGAGAGGATCCAGGCCACGTGCGCCAGCGTCTCCCCGTTCTGGACGAGGGTCGGCACACCGTGCAGGCCGCGCGTCGCAGGAAACGGGGGACGGATGAGTGGCATGCCGCGGTCCCCGGCCAGGGCGCTGATGAGCGCCGTCTCCTCACCGGCCACGTACGCGCCGGAGCCCTCCCACACGCTCAGCTGGATGCTCGTGTCCGTGCCGAGCACGAGGTAACCGGCGAGGTGCGCGTCGGTGGCCTCGGCGGCCGCGGTGCGCAGGCGGGCGATGGCATCGGTCCAGTCGCGGCGGACGGCGACGATCGCCTCGCCGGCGCCCGCCGCATACGCGGCGATGAGCAGCCCCTCGATGACGAGGTGCGGGTTCCCTTCGGCCAGCGCGCGGTCACCGAGCGCGCTCGGATCGGCGCCCATGAGGTTGGCGACCACGATCTTGCGGTCGGCCGGCGTGTCGCGGGCGATGCGCCACTTCGCGGCGGTCGGGAAGCCCGAGCCGCCGCGCCCGCGGAGCCCGGCGCCCTCGATCTCGACGATCACCTCCTCGGGCGACAGCCGCGTGACAGCACGCTCCAGGCCGCCGTAGCCGCCGACCTCGCGGAAGCTGGCGATCGACTCGGGGTCGATGCGGCCGATCTCCGTCAGGAGCCGATGCTCGCCGCCGGGCAGGATCCGGATGTGGGGTGAGATGGTGCTGGCCATCAGGCGGGAGTCCGCTCCGCGGTCCGGGAAGGAGCGGCGCGACGCTCGGCCACGAGGTGGCGCGCCTTGGCCGGGTCGAGCGGACCGTAGACCAGGGTATCGATGCGGATGGCGGGGCTCGCCGCGCCGGCGCCGACATCCGTCCCGACCTCGAGGCTGATGGCGCCGTCGGCCGTCTCCTCCCCGACGCCGATGCCGAGCTCGTCGCGGATGGCGTCGAGGATGGCCGGGCCGCCGGCGAATCGGCAGGCGGCGCATTCGCACACGGTCACGACGTGGCCGGCGACCGGCAGCAGCCGGAAGCCCCCGAGTCCCGCGGCGCCGAAGACCTGCGCCCAATGGATCGTCATCCGATCGCTGATCCGGCGCAGGGCGCGCTCGGGAAGGTAGCCGTAGCGCTCCTCAACGGCACGGAAGATGGCCACCAGCGCCTCCGGCCTCCCGTCGAAGGCGTCGATCGTGTCGTCCACCCAGGGGGTGTCGATCGCCTCGTCCCAGCGCGCCGGGTTGCGCATCGGTCGCGCCGGCTGGCCCGCGCGACGGTACGCGTTCGCATCGCGCCGCTCGTCGTAGATCTCCGGCATCCCGTATCGGATGCGGTTGCCCTGCGAGTCGAAGCCGCTCATGTCGATCGCCTCAACGGGGCAGACCTGCGCGCACTGGAAGCAGACCTCGCACTTGTGCTCGCCGAACGGGTCGTAGATGAGGTCCAGCCGCCCGCGCCAGCGCTCCGGCATCTGCGGCCGCTCCTCCGGGTATTGGCGCGTGACCTTCGGCGCGAAGAAGTTGCGGAACGTGGTCGCCATGCCCTTGGCGATGCCGACGCCGGGAAACGCCATGGCTAGGCCTCCATCACAGGTCGAACACCACCACCGCGATGGCGGTGATGAACAGGTTCACCAGCGCCAGCGGTAGGAGGACCTTCCAGGCCATCCCCATGAGCTGGTCGACGCGCACGCGCGGGAGCGTGCCGCGGAGCCAGACGGCGACGGCCACGAAGAGGTACGTCTTGAGGAAGAACCAGAAGATCCCGTACAGCGTCCCCGGGAAGCCGTCGAGCTGCGCGGGGAACGGCCATGGGGCCAGCCAGCCACCGAAGAAGAGGCTGATGAGGATCCCGCTCATGATGAACAGGGCGACGTACTCGGCGAAGAAGAAGAAGCCGAAACGCATCCCGGAGTACTCCGTGAACGGGCCGGCCACGAGCTCGGAATCCGCCTCGACCATGTCGAACGGGGTGCGGTTGATCTCCGCCAGGCTGGCGACGTAGAAGATGGCGAGGCCCAGGGGCTGCCAGATGAGCAGCCAGCCGTGCTCGAGCTGCCAGGCGATGAGCTCGCTGAAGCTCAGCGTCCCGGCCAGGACGATGGCCCCCACGACCGACAGCGTCAGCGGGATCTCGTAGCTCACCATCTGCGCCGCGCTGCGCAGGCCGCCGAGCAGCGAGTACTTGTTGTAGCTCGCCCAGCCGGCCACGAGCAGCCCGACCACGGAGAGGCCGAGCACCGCGAAGAAGTAGACGATGCCGATGCTGAAGTCGGCCGCGATGGCGCCGGGCGCGAAGGGGATGACGATCATGCTCATGGCCGCCGCCATGTAGACCATCCAGGGCGCGAGGGTGAACGTCGACCGGTCGGCCTGGTCCGGGACCGTGTCCTCCTTGGCAAGCACCTTGAAGCCGTGGATCGTGCTCTGGAAGATCCCGCGTGGGCCGATGCGGTTCGGCCCGAAGCGCAGCGCCAGCTGCGCGATGATCTTCATCTCCATCTGGATGATGACGAAGGCGGTCGGCACGGTCAGCAGCAGGATCAGGGTCGTCGCCAGGACGAACCGGCCGATGCCGAGCAGCAGATCGAGGTCCATCGGTTACTTGTCCACGCCGCCCATGACCGGGTCGAAGCTGGCCATCACCGCCATCGTATCGGCCAGCAGGCGGCCGGGCATGATCACCGGGAGCGCCTGGAGGGTGATGAAGCTCGGGTCGCGCATGCGGAACCGATACGGGTTGGGGCCCCCGTCGCTGATGGCGTAGACGCTGTAGAGGCCGCGCGGCGACTCGACCGCGCCGTAGGCGCGCCCCGGCTTCGGGCGGATGATGCCGGGGACCTGGGCCTGCACCGGGCCGTGCGGCATCTTCTCGATGATCTGGTCGATGAGGTGGATGCTCTGCTTGATCTCGGCAATGCGCTGGAGATAACGAGCGTATGAGTCGCCGGACTCCTGGGTGATGACGTCGAACTCGAGCTCGTTGTAGATCGAGTACGGATGCGCCTTGCGGACGTCGAACGGTACGCCCGACGCCCGCAGGTTCGGGCCGGTGACGCCGAGCGAGATGGCCTGCTCGCCGGTGAGGACGCCCATCCCCTTCGTGCGGGTCGTGAAGATCTCGTTGTCGGTGATCATCCGCTCGTTCATGAGCACGTTGTCGAGCACGTGCGAGCGCCACGTCCCGAGGCGGCTGAGGAACTCGTCGTTCGTGTCCCAGTTCACGCCGCCCAGGCGGAAGAAGTTGAACAGCATCCGCTGGCCGCTGATGGCGCTGAGCATGTCGACGACTTCGTCGCGGTTGATGAAGCTGTACAGGATCGGCGTCAAGCCGCCCATGTCGAGGGCCAGGAAGCCCATCATCAGGCCGTGGCTGAACACGCGGTTCAGTTCCACGACGAGCGCGCGGATGTACTCGGCCCGCGGCGGCGCCTTGATGCCGTACAGCTTCTCGAAGGCGATGGCCGGCGCGTGCTCGTTGTGCATCGAGGAGAGGTAGTCCATCGGGTCGACGTAGGTCAGCACCGTGGTGTACGTCGCGTTCTCGCACAGCTTCTCGATGCCGCGATGGAGGTAGCCGAGCACGGGATCGATGTCGACGATGACCTCACCGCGGACCTTGACCACGAGGCGCATGACGCCGTGGGTGGAGGGATGCTGCGGCCCGAGGTTGATGAGCATCTCCCCTTCGTTGAGGCTGTAGACCTCGCGCTCGCGTTCCGTCTGCGGCGGGCGGTCGGGGATGCCGACGCTCTCGAAGCCGGCGTACTCGCCGCCGCCCTCGCGCGGTGACGGGCCGAGTCCGGCGGCCGCCCGGAGGCGGGCCTCCTCCGCCTCGTCGAGCTCGATGGGATCGGGGATGCGGGTCTCGGGATCGACGGTGGTCATCGCGGTCGGCTCTTGTCGCTCTCGGTCTTGCCGCTCTCGAGGGCCGGGGGCGGTCCGCCGCGCTCGCCGAGTGGCGGGAAGGTCACCGCCGGCGCGTCACGGAAGCGGGCGAGGTCCCAGGTCTCGGGGCGCTCGAGCGGGTTGACCCCCGCGGCCGGCGAGTCGGCGGCATCGTCGGGGAGGATGAAGTCCTTGCGCTGCGGGAAGGATCGGTAGTCGGGCGACATGTAGATGCGGCGCAGGTCGCGGTTGCCGTCGAAGACGATGCCCATCATGTCGTACATCTCGCGCTCGTGGAACATGGCGCCCTCCCACAACCCGGTGATGGTGGGGATGTGCGGATCGGCGCGGTCCACCCGGCAGCGGATGCGCAGCCAGCTCGGATGCAGGTCGGAGTACAGGTGATAGACGACCTCGAAGTGCGGGTCGTCCTCGTCAGGCCCCCAGTAGTCCACCGCCGCCGCGTCGCCCAGCCACCAGAACCTGAGCTCCGGATCGTCGCGCACGGCGGTCAGCAGCTCGATGTTGCGAGCGGCATCGGCGGTGACCTCGACCGTGTCTTCGTCGGTCCACAGGTCCTGTGCCAGGTC
>DASUFJ010000057.1:0-82758 GCA_036274575.1 Candidatus Limnocylindria bacterium | reverse complement strand
GATCGGCCAGGTGGCCTTGTTGTTGAAGGAGAGCAGGAACTGGCAAGGGACCTCCGCGTCAATGAGATGATCCGAATCCGCGAGGTGCGGGTCATCGATGATCAGGGTGAGCAGCTGGGCGTCATGCCGACCGCCGAGGCCCTCGCCCTGGCTCAGGAGAAAGGGCTCGACCTCGTGGAGGTGGCGCCCACCGCCGTCCCGCCGGTCTGCAGAATTCTCGACTACGGCCAGTACAAGTACGAGCTGCAGAAGCGCGAGCGCGAACAGAAGAAGAAGCAGAAGTCGCAGACCTTCAAGGAGGTGCGCCTGGGCGTCAAGGTCGACGTCCACGACCTCCAGGTGAAGGCCAGGCGCGCCGGCCAGTTCCTGGATCACGGCGATCGGGTGAAGGTCACCGTCCGCTTCCGCGGGCGCGAGATCAGCCACGCGAACCTTGGGCGCGACCTCCTCATGCGGACCGCCGAGCTCCTCACAGAGCACGGCGCGATCGAGCGCCAGCCGCTCCTCGAGGGCCGCAGCATGTACATCGTCATGGCGCCGCTCGAGAAGCGCGCCGAAAAGAAGACCGATGCGGGCGACGGCGAGGAGCCGTCGCCGACGCCATCAGCCCAGCCGGCCTCCGCCGGGGAGACGATCGGCGACGCGATCGCGGCCAAGGGCACCCCACCGGCGCCCGCCCCCGCGGCCGAGACGCCGGCACAGCAGGGAACGTAGACAGACAGCCATGCCGAAGATGAAGACCCACAAGGGGACGGCCAAGCGCTACAGGAAGACCGGCTCCGGGAAGTGGATCCGGCCGAAGGCCTGGCGCGGCCATCACCTCGAGATCAAGTCGAGCCGACGGACGCGCCGCTACGCCGGCAAGGCGATCGTCTCCGACGTTCACACCGACCAGCTCGAGCGCCTCATGCCGTACGCCGGCAAGGGGAAGTAGCCCATGGCTCGTGTCAAGCGCGGCGTCACCGCGCACCGTCGCCACAAGCGCCTGCTCAACCGCGCAGAGGGCCGCCGCGGAACGCGCTCGACGCTCGTGCGCCCGGCGCGCGAGGCGCTCATCCACGCCCTCGTCTACGCCTACCGTGACCGCCGCGACCGGAAGCGCGACATGCGCCGGCTGTGGATCGAGCGCATCAACGCCGCCTCTCGGCAGCATGGCCTGCCCTACGGCCGCCTCATCCACGGGCTGAAGACCGCCGGCGTCGAGGTCGATCGCAAGGTCCTCGCCGACATGGCCGTCCGAGAGCCCGCGGCGTTCGCCGCGATCGTCGAAACCGCGAAGGCCTCCTTTACCACCTGACCGGCGTCGCATGACGCCGGTCCCGCCGACCCCCTCCCGGATTCCGGGGCGGGGTCGTTCGTTTTCGCCCATGATGCCCACGGATCGATGACCAAGCCTCCCCAGCACCCGATGGCCCTCCGATGAGTCTGGCCGACGACCTCGCGGGCCTGCGCGTGAGCGCTCGCGACCGTCTCGAGCAGGCGGCGACTGCCGCCGACGTCGAGACACTGCGGCACGACCTTCTGGGCCGCTCAGGCGAGCTGACGGTCCTGCTCAAGGGGCTGGCCACGGCGAACGCGGACGAGCGTCCGACGCTCGGACAGCTGGCGAACGAGGTGCGGAGCGAGATCGAGTCCGCCATCGCGGGGCGGCTGCAGACCCTGCGCGACGCCGACCTGGAGACGCGCCTGGCCGACGAGGCGCTCGACATGTCGGCGCCGGGGCGGCCGGTGCGCATCGGTCATCTCCATCCGGTCATGACCCTCATGCGCGACCTGCGGGAGGTCTTCCACGCCTTCGGGTTCGAGGTCTACGAGGGCCCGGAGATCGAGACCGACGAGTACAACTTCGAGCTCCTCAACATCCCGCCCGACCACCCTGCGCGGGACCTCTGGGACACCCTCTACGTTGCCGAGCCCGGCAGCATCGAGGCCGGTGAGCCGCGCCCGGCGGAGGACGGGACCATCCTGCGCACCCACACCTCGCCGGTCCAGATCCGCGCCATGCGCGCGCTCGATCTCCCGATCCGCGTCATCACTCCGGGTCGCTGCTTCCGCTACGAGGCGGTCGACGCCAGCCATGGCTTCGAGTTCCACCAGATCGAGGGCCTCGTCATTGACCGCGACACGTCGCTGGCCGACCTGAAGGGGATGCTGGAGGAGATCGCGCGTGCCCTCTACGGGCGCGACACGAAGACCCGCTTCAGGCCCGGCTACTACCCGTTCACGGAGCCGAGTGTCGCGTTCGACGTTGCCTGCCTGGTGTGCGGCGGCGTCGGCTGTGCGGCGTGCGGGCGCACCGGCTGGATGACGATCCTGGGGGCCGGCATGGTCCATCCGGCGGTGATTCGCTCCGGCGGCTTCGACCCGGACGAGGTCCAGGGATACGCCTTCGGTCTCGGACCGGATCGCATGACGATGCTGCGCCACGGCATCGGCGACATCCGGCTCTTCTTCAGCGCCGACCTGCGCTTCGTCACGCAGTTCCCGGAGGGCCGCTGAGATGCGCGTCCCGCTCGAGTGGCTGCGCCAGTACGTCGACGTCGATCTGGCGCCGACGGCGCTGGCCGAGGCGCTGACGCTGCGCGGCATGGAGAGCACGGTCGAGACCTCCGAGGTTGGCTGGACCGATGTCGTCGTCGGCCGCGTGCTCGAGGTCGAGCGCCATCCGGCGGCCGACACGCTGTGGCTGGCGCGCGTCGATGCGGGCAGCGGCCCGCTCGAGATCGTGTGCGGCGCGCAGAACCTGGAGGCGGGCCAGCTCGTCCCGACCGCGCTGGCCGGGGCGGTCCTGCCCGGTGGGCGGCGCATCGAGCGCACCAAGATCCGCGGGGTCGTGAGCAACGGGATGCTGTGCAGCGCCGTCGAGCTCCGCCTCGGGACAGACGGGGAGGGCATCCACATCCTCGGCCACGGCGACGAGCTGACGCTCGGCGCACGGTTGGCCGATGTCGTCGGCGAGGTCGTCCTCGACGTCGACGTGAAGCCCAACCGCGGCGATGCGCTGTCGATGGTCGGGCTGGCCCGTGAGATCGCGGCCCTCACCGGCGCGACGCTCCGCCTGCCACCGGTGGAGGCAGACGAGGTCGATGACGCGACGGCCGATCACGTCACCATCCGGATCGATGAGCCGAAGCTCAACCCGCGTTTCACCGCGCGCTGGTTCGACGGAGTCGCGAACGGGCCGTCCCCGGTCTGGATGCAGCAGCGCCTCATCGCCGCGGGCATGCGACCCATCAGCGCCGTCGTCGACGTCACGAACTACGTGATGCATGAGTTGGGTCAGCCGATGCACGCCTACGACGCCGACGCGGTCCCCGGCGGCGAGATCGTCGTGCGGCGCGGGCACGACGGAGAGACGCTCGAGACCATCGACCACGTCGAGCGCCGTCTCGACGGACGGATGCTGGTCATCGCCGATCGCGACCGCGCCATCGGCCTGGCCGGGATCATGGGCGGGGCCGCGACCGAGGTGAACGATGCGACGAGGAGGGTCATCCTCGAGTCGGCCATCTTCGATGGGCCGAGCATCCGCAACACGGCGCGCCGCCTCGGCCTCCGGTCGGAGGCGAGCATGCGCCACGAGAAGGGCATCGGGCACGACCTGCCGCGGCTCGCGGCGGACCGCGCGGCGCGGCTCATCGCCGAGATCACCGGGGCTCGCGTCGGCCGGGGCATCGTCGACAACGATCCCGCGCCGAAGCCGCAGCGTCGAGTTCGGGTCGATCTGCCGCGCGTGGAGCGGTTGCTCGGGATCGAGGTGACCACGGCCCGCGTCCGGACGCTCCTGGAGCCGCTCGAGTTCGGCGTCGAGGGCGAGGGAGACGAGCTCGACGTCGTCGTCCCGCCGCACCGACTCGACGTGGAGGTCGCGGCTGACGTCGCCGAGGAGGTGGCGCGGGCGTACGGCTACGAGCGGATCGTCGGGCGGCTGCCGTCGGCCAGCCTCCCGCCGTACCGTCCGGACCCCAGCGAGCCGCGGCATCGGATCCGCCGCATCCTGGCCGGCCTCGGCCTTGACGAGATGATCGGCCACGCGCTCATCGGCCCCACCGATCTCGAGCGGGTCGGACGCGATCCGGCCGACGCCGCGCTCGTGCGGGTGACGAATCCGCTCAGCCCGGAGCACGCGATCCTGCGCCCGTCGATGACGCCGTCGGTCCTCATGGGCCTCTCCGAGAACGCCCGACAGCGGCGACCCGACGCGTGGCTCTTCGATCTCGGCAAGATCTACTGGTACCACCCCGACGCGCCGACCCCCGGCGATCGAGCGGCCGAGACCGCCGGCACCGGCCGCTACGAGGCGTGGGAGCTGGGGATCGCGCTCGCCGGCCGCGCGGTGCCGCCGAGCCCCGGCCACGACGAAGCTCCGGCCGACGTGGCCACGATCAAGGGCATCGTCGACGCGCTGCATGACGCGCTCGGCGCCCCGCGACCCGCCTACCGGGCGGAGGACGCGGACCATCGCCACGCGCACCGCCATCCTGGCCGGTCGGCCGTGATCCTCGATGCCGCCGGCAGGCCGTACGGCTCGCTCGGTGAGCTCCACCCGCGCACCGTCGAGGCGTGGGGCCTGATCGGCCGGCCGGTGGACGCCGCCATCGACGTCGGTCGCCTCATCCGCCTGGCTCCGGAGGAGACCCGCTCATCGCCGATCCCCTCGGCGCAGCCCGCCGATCGGGACCTGGCCGTCGTGGTGGACGCCGCGACGCCGGTCGGCGAGGTCATCCGGGTGGCGCGCATGTCGGCGGGGCCGCTCCTCGACGAGGTTCGGCTGTTCGACGTCTACCGCGGTCCGCAGGTGGGGGAGGGACGTGTCAGCTACGCCCTCGCATTCCGCTTCCAGCCGACCGATGCCGGCGACGAGAAGGCCATCGAGAAGGCGCTCAACAAGGTCCGGGGGTCCCTGAAGCACCATCTCGGAGCGGAGATCCGATAGGAGCATCGGTTTCTTGTCGCCCGTGGACGGCGGCTGGTACCCTTGCGGCCGCCCGAGCCGGTCATGCCAGGCTCGGCCTTGTCTCGCATGGAGGTAACGGCGTGGAGCTGCTCTCGCAGCTGACCTGGGTCGACCTGGCGATGATCTTCATCCTGGCCGCCGGCGTGTTCATCGGCTTCACCCAGGGCATGATCCGCTACCTGCTGAACTCGATCGCCGTCCTGGTCGCGTTCGTCCTCGCCTCCCAGCTGAAGGGTCCGCTCGTCGACCTGCTGAGCTTCTGGCAGGCCTTCACGCCGGAATTTCGTGAGCTGCTGGTGTACGCGATCCTCTTCATCGGCTTCGTGGTCGGTGGCTGGTTCGCGGTGCGGGCGCTCTACCACCGCGGACGAATGCCGATCCCGCGGCAGCTCGACGAGATCGGTGGCGCGATCCTCGGCCTCCTCTACGTCGCCCTCCTGCTGAGCTTCCAGCTCGTCGTGCTCGACAGCTACTACGTTCCCGGGGCGGAGACCTCCGGGTTCCTCGGCGACTACTACCAGGCGATGAACGCATCGGTGATCATCACCTTCTTCCGTGACACGCTGATCCCCATCGCCGGCTTCCTCGCCCGTCCCTTCGTGCCAGACGAGATCGCCACTCTTCTCCTGCCGTGAGCGCGGCGGCGGCCGGGCCGTCGCCCGCGCATGAGCGCGGCTGGTTCGACCGGCCCGCGGAGGAGCTCGCGCCACTCCTGCTGGGCGCCCGTCTGGTCCACGAGTCGGCGGAGGGTGTCGTCGCGGGACGCATCGTCGAGGTCGAGGCGTATCGCGGCCCCGAGGACCTCGCCGCGCACTCCGCCCGGGGTCGCACGCAGCGCAACGAGGTCATGTTCGGCCCGCCCGGTCACCTCTACGTGTACCTGATCTATGGTCTCCACCACTGCATGAACGTCGTCGCCGGCCCCGGTGACAAGCCGGAGGCCGTCCTCATCCGCGGCGTGGCCCTCGACGAGGGTCTCGCCCTCGCACGCCGGCGCCGCGGCGAGCGCGTTGCGGACAGGCGACTCGCCTCGGGGCCCGGGAACGTGGGGAGCGCATTCGGGGTGGATCGCTCGCTCAACGGCGTCGACCTCCTGGACGGGCCGATCCGGGTCGAGCCCAGGCACGGTCCGGAGCCGGCGATCAGCCGCGGGCCGCGAATCGGCGTCGCCTACGCCGGGATCTGGGCCGATCGTCCGCTGCGCTTCTGGATCGCCGATGACCCCCACGTCTCGCGCGGCTGAGGCCGGCGCGCCGGCCGGCTCGGCCGCCGACCAGGGAACCATGCGGGCGCTCGAGTTCGGCGCCATCGTCGAGCAGCTGGCGGCGGCCACCGCGTTCCAGCCTTCCCGCGAGCTGGCGCTCGGGAGCCTCCCGCTCGCCGATGCACGGCACGTCGCCCTCCTCCAGGACCAGACCGATGAGGCCGAGCGGCTCATCGGCGAGCAGGCGCAGGCATCGATCGGCGGCGCACGCGACATCCGCGGCGCGCTCGAACGGGCTTCGCGCGGCGGCCGGCTGACGCCCGCCGAGCTGCTCGAGATCGCCGATACGCTCCTGGCGACCGAGCGTTTCGCGGAGCGGCTCCGCGACTGGCGTGGGCCGCACCTCGGCGGCATCCGGGAGGCGCTCGATCCGGCGCCGGACCTGGCGGAGCGCATCACCCGCAGCGTCGACGACAGCGGTGAGCTGCTGGACACGGCCTCCTCGGAGCTCGCCGCCATCCGCAAGCGGCTGCGCACCGCGCAGGACCGGGTCCGGGAGCGGCTGAACGCGATGCTGCGCTCGAGCCAGATGGCCGCTGTCATCGGCGAGCCGATCGTCACCGTCCGCGGCGGCCGATACGTCATCCCCATCCGAGCCGAGGCGAAGGGCAGGGTGAAGGGCATCGTCCACGACCAGAGCGCGTCGGGCGCCACGCTGTTCGTCGAGCCCCTGACGGTGGTCGAGCTCAACAACGCCTGGACCGAGGCGACGCTGGCCCAGGCCCGTGAGGAGGAGCGCATCCTCGACGAGCTGTCCGGCATGGTCGAGGGACGGGCCGAGCCCCTCCGCGAGAGCCTCGAGGCCCTTGCCCGCGCCGACCTGTGGATCGCCCGCGCCCGCCTTGGCACGGCCATGGACGCGGTCCGTCCCAGCGCCTCAGAGGACGCCGCGGAGCTGCTCTCGGCGCGCCACCCGCTGCTCGGGCACGGCGCCGTGCCGATCGACCTGCGGCTGGGCGACCGCTTCGGCTACCGCGCGCTCGTCGTGACCGGCCCGAACACCGGCGGCAAGACGGTCTCCCTCAAGACGCTCGGGCTCCTGGCCCTCATGCACCAGGCGGGGCTCCGCGTCCCGGCCGCCGACGGAGCGCGCCTGCCGATCTTCGAGCGGGTCATGGCCGACATCGGCGACGAGCAGTCGATCGCCCAGTCGCTGTCCACCTTCTCGAGCCACCTTCGCAACGTCGTGCGCTTCGTGGATGCGGCCGGGCCGAGCACCCTCGTCCTCCTCGACGAGGTCGGTGCCGGGACGGACCCGGCCGAGGGCTCGGCGCTGGCCATGGCGATCCTGGCCCGGCTCCTCGACGCCGGCGCAATGGTGGCCGCCACCACACACTACGCGGAGCTCAAGACGTTCGCCACGGAACACGAGGGCGTGAGCAACGCGGCCGTCGAGTTCGACGTGACGACCCTGCGGCCGACCTATCGGCTGACGATCGGGCTGCCCGGCAAGAGCCAGGCCTTCGCCATCGCTGAGCGGCTCGGGTTGCCGGCGGAGATCCTCGGCGACGCACGAGCGCGAATCTCGGCCGAGCACGCCTCGATGGAGGAGACGCTCGCCGCGATCACGAGGGCGCAGGAGGCGCAGGCGGCGGAGCTGGAAGCGGCCCGAGCCGAGCGGAGCGCGGCGAGCGAGGAGCGGGAGCTGGCGCGCGAGGGCGTGGCCCAGGCTCGTCGTGAGGCCGCGAAGCTCCTGGCGGATGCGCGCCACGTCGCCGACGAGATCGTCGCCCGCGCCGAGCGGGAGGTCGCCGAGCTGCGCCGGGAGATGACCCGCCAGCGCAACCTGTCGGGTGGCCGTCGCGGTGCGAACGCGGCCGCCTTCGACGAGATGAGTCGTCGAGCGCAGCGCGCCCGCACCGAGACCGTCGCTTCGCCCATCGAGGCAACCAGCGACGCCGACGACGAAGAGGCGGCCGAGGGTGTCCAGCCGCGCGTCGGCCTCTGGGGCCGCTCCCGCACGCTCGGGACGCGAGGCCGGATCGTCGAGATCAGCGGCAGGACGGGTCGCGTCACGCTCGAGACCGATGACGCCCGCCTGGTCCTGCCGGCTGACGACATCGAGGTGGTCGAGGAGCCGATCAGCGGGCCGACCCCGCGCGACCTCGAGGCAGAGGAGCTCCGCCGTCGTGCCGCGTCGCGGGTATCACCGACCATCGACCTCCACGGCGAGCGCGTCGAGGCGGCGCTGGAGCGGCTGGCGGCCTATCTCGACGACGCCCTGCTGGCGGGGCTCGACAGCGTCGTCATCGTCCACGGTGTCGGCACCGGCGCGCTGCGCCGAGCCGTGCGCGACGCGCTTCGCGAGCACCCGCGCGTCCGTGGATTCCGCGGGGGGCGCAAGGACGAGGGCGGCGAGGGAGCGACGATCGCCGAGCTCTAGCCGGGCCCGCTACGGCGTCGGCGTCGGCGTTGGAGTCAGCGGCGGGATCGTCGGGACGATCGTCGGCGCCGGTGTGAGGGTCGGGGTCGGGGTCGGCACCGGCGTCGGTGAGGGCGTCGGAGTCGGTGATGGCGTCGGCGTCGAGGTTGGCACCTCGCCCGGCGTGCACTCCTCCAGCGGCGCGAACGGGGCGTCGATCGGACCGGGGAATGGGACCCGCAGGTTCGCGTTGAGCTCGTCCTCGCGTCCCGTCCACTCCTCTAGCCACACTCGGTTGGACTCCTGCCATGCCGGATGATCGGCGTCCCAGTCGGCGAGGTCCAGGTAGACCTGGAGGTTGGCCTGCGGCGCGACCTCCGGATCCGGAGAGCCGGACGGCGCCGCGGCCTCGAAGTCGCCACAGCCCTGCTGCCAGATCTTGCCGGTCTCGGCCTCGATCGCCAGCTCGCGATGCGTCGTGTCCTGGCCCGGCGGCGGTCGGTCCGACCGGACGAGCTCGGTGACCGTCGTGGTCGTGAACTCGCCGGGAAGCAGGCCGCTCATCGCGTCAATGGTGACCTCGGTCACGCCGTCCGGCTGGCGGAAGTCGAAGACGGGCAGCTCGTTGAGCTCGGCCACCTCGGCCATGTAGTCGTGCCAGATGAACGTCGGACCATCGGCGGCGAAGACGTCCTGGATGGGGCTGAAGTCGCTGTTGCCGACCCACACCCCGGTGACGATGGCGCCGGTCGGGTCGTCGGGGTCCTCCGGGTTGCCGGCCAGGTAGCCATACGCCTGGAGGTCACGGAAGTCGTTCGTCGTGCCCGTCTTCAGCGTGGCCGGCCGGCGGCCGTCATCGGTCTGGAGCTGGAAGCGAGGGCCCCAGAGCGGGTTCGCCCCGGGATCGGTGTTGTCGGCCAGGATGTCGGTCACGAGATAGGCCGATGCCTCGGTGAGGACCTGGGTACCGCCGTCGGCATCGGTCGCGTGGTCGTAGATCACGTTGCCATCCGCGTCCTCGATCCTCTCGATGAGGTAGGGCTCCTCGAGCTGACCGCCGTTGGCGATCGCCCCGTACGCTCCGGCGAGGTCGATCTGGTGGATCCCGAGCGTGCCGAGCGTGAGCGATGGGACGGCGAGCTCGTCGCCGTGGAGCGGGTCGAACTCGAGGCCGAGGCGCTGGGCCATGTCGATGACGTTCTGGCTGCCGATCATCTGCTGCGCCTTGCTGACCGGCACGTTCAGCGAGTACTTGAGCGCGTCGCGGACGCGAACCGGGCCGCGCTCCTTGCCGTCCGCGTTCGGCGGGTCGAAGCCATCGGCGATGTCGGTCCGCACGTCCATGAGCATCGTCGCCGGGCTGATGACGCCCGACTCGAAGCCGGTGGCGTACGTGATCGGCTTGAAGGCGGAGCCCGACTGACGGTAGGCCTGGCCGATCACGTCGAACTTGGGCTGGTGCTCGGGTGTCGACTCGCCGTAGAAGTTCGCGCTGCCGACGTAGGCGAGGACCGCGCCGGTGCGGTAGTTGATCGTCACGAGGGCGTCGTTGTTGATGTTTCGCCCCTGGAGCTGCTTGATCCACGACAGCGCCTGCTCGCCGTATGTGTCGATGAGCTCCTCGTCGCTGAGCCTATCGAGGTCGTACGCGATCTGCGCCCACTTCTCGGCCGACACCTGGTAACCCTCGTAGTCGAGTGTCGTGAAGATCCGCAGCCCGTCGGTGTCGAGCGCCTCCTCGCCCTCGAGGAGCTCGTTCGCCTCACGCCGGACGGCAAAGACGAAATGCGGGGCGAGGTACTGCTGATTCCGCGGCGCCGCGAGAACGATCTGCTCGGCGACGGCCTCGTCGTGCTGCTCCTGCGTGATGAAGTCGGACTGGAGCATCTGGTCCAGGACGATGTCGCGCACGACGATCGCCTGGGCCGTCTCGGGGACGACGTACCGATCCTCCCCGTCGACGGTCTCGAGGGCCGCCTCCGTCGAAGGGTCAAGCCTCGACGGCGCCCGCACCAGGCCGGCGAGGAGGGCCGCCTCACTGACGGTCAGCTGGTCTTCGGGCGCGTCGGAGGTGAGGTCCTTGCCGAAGTAGGCGCGCGCCGCCGCCCAGATCCCGTAGGCGTTGTTCCCGTAGTACACCTGGTTGAGGTACATCTCGATCAGCCGCTGCTTGCCCTCCTCGCCGGGGTAGCGGCCATCGAGGCGGAGGGCGAGGATCGCCTCCTTGAGCTTGCGCTCGACCTGGCGGGTGGGATCGGCCATGAGGTCGGCGTCGAAGAGACGCATGCGCACGAGCTGCTGGCAGATGGTCGACGCGCCGGAAACGGTCTCGCCCGCCTGGAAGTTCTGGAGGACGGCGCGCACGATGCTTCGGAAGTCGACGCACGGGTTGGTCCAGAAGGTCTGGTCCTCCGCGGCGACCTGCGCATCGATCATCACCTGCGGGATGTCGGCGAAGTCGAGCTCACGCCGATCCTCGACGGCGAAGGTGGCGAGCTCGACGCCGTCGGCCGACACGACGGTCGAGCCCTGGGCGAGGTCGAACTCCTCGATCTGAGCGACGTCCGGCAGGTCACTGGTAAAGCTGGAGTATCCGACGACGAGGCCGATGAACAGCGCGACGGCGAGCAGCCCGAAGAAGGTGAGGATGATTCGGGGAAGCGCGGTCGAACCGGGTCGTCGTCGGGGATTGGCCCCCCTTGCCCCCTGGCGCGGTGCGGGACTCCGGCCCGGCGGCGGAGGTCGTCGGGTCATTCGGCCGGCAGGGTAGCACGGAACCCTTCCGTATACTCTTTCGACCGATGGATACGCCGGACGCCCGCGCCGCGGTGCTCGACGACCTCGCGTGGCGGCGCATGATCGCCGACCACACCGATCTCGATGCCCTTCGAACCGCGATGGCGGCCGGATCCGTCCGCTTCTACGGCGGGTTCGATCCCACCGCCCCGAGCCTCCACTTTGGGAACCTCGTCCTGCTGGTGACGATGCGCCGGCTCCAGATGGCGGGCCATCGGCCCATCGGCGTCGTCGGCGGGGCAACCGGGCTCGTCGGCGATCCCAGCGGGCGGACGTCGGAGCGCACGCTCCACGAGCGCGACGTCATCGAGGGCTGGGTGGCGCACATCCGCTCCCAGGTCGAGCGCTACCTCGACTTCGACGGCGACGCCGCAGCGATCATCGTCAACAACCTCGAGTGGACCGGCGAGATGAGCGCCATCGATTGGCTGAGAGACGTCGGCAAGCACTTCAGCGTGAGCCGAATGCTCGCCAAGGAATCGGTCGCCGCGCGCCTGGAGGCCGGTGGGATCAGCTACACCGAGTTCAGCTACCAGGTGATGCAGGCCCTCGACTACCTCGAGCTCTATCGTCGATACGGCTGCGTCCTTCAGCTCGGCGGCAGCGACCAGTGGGGCAACCTGACCGCAGGCGTCGACCTCATCCGCCGCGTCGAGGGAGCGACCGTCCACGCCCTGGCAACGCCGCTCATCACGCGTCCAGACGGCGAGAAATTCGGCAAGAGCACCGGGTCGACGCTGTGGCTCGATCCCAGCCTCACCACGCCGTTCGCCTTCTACCAGTGGTTCGTCAACACCGATGACTCCGTCGCCGGGACTTACCTGCGCGTCTTTAGCTTCCGATCGCACGCGGAGATCGAGGCCCTGGAGGCGGCCGCCGCCGCACGCCCCGATGCGCGCGAGGCCCAGCGCGCGCTGGCGCGCGAGGTCACCGAGCTCGTCCACGGCCCGGAGGCGGCGGCCGGTGCGCAGGCGGCGAGCGAGGCGCTGTTCGGCGAAGGCGACCTGCAGCGGCTCGACCCGGCGACGCTCGAGGCGGCATTCGCCGACCTTCCGCGGGCCGATATCGCCGCGGGCAACGGGATGCCGACCATGCTGGACCTTCTCGTCGCCTCGGGGCTCTCCGAGAGCCGCGGCGCAGCCCGCCGCGTGGTCAGCGAAGGCGGGGCCTACCTCAACAACCGTCGCGTCACCGATCCGGCATCGGTGCCGGAGCGGGACGAGCTGCTCGCGGGCCGCTGGCTGCTCCTCCGTCGCGGGAAGCGCTCGCTCGCGGTCGCCGAGGTCACCTCGTGAGGGCCGCATTCGCGACCGGCGCGATCGCCTCCGGATTCGCCGCCGCCGGCCTCACGGCTCTGATCGTCTGGATCTCGACGGTGATCAGCGGCTCCGGCGCGATCTGGACGACGGCGCCGTGGCTCGTGACCGCGGCCGCGGCCGTCGTTGCGGCGGCGACCTACGTCGCCGAGTACGAGGTGAATCGGCGCATGGGCGCCCGCCAGCGGGCGACCGGCGAGCCCTGGGCATATCGGGAGCAGTAGTGGCCCGGCAACGGTCGCCGTGATGCCGAGGTGATCCCAGCCGCGGTCATCGGTGCGCTCGCGCAGTCGTCGCTGATCCTGAGCGGCCTTGCGGTCTACGTCGTGCGCGTCCCGCGCCGGGTGGTGGGCGGCCTTGCCGGCTACGGCGCCGGGGCGCTCCTCGGGGCGATTGCCTTCGACCTGATCCCCGAGAGCGAGGTCCTGCCGACCCTCGAAACCGCCGTCTGGCTGCTCGTCGGCGCAGTCGTGTTCGTCCTCGCCGATCGGATCGTCGAGACGCGGTTCGGCGAGGGCGGTGCGGCGGGGCCGCTCGGGATCGTCGTCGGCGCCGTCGTCGACGGTGTCCCCGAGTCGCTGATCTTCGGCATCCAGCTCGCGACCGGACAGGGACTGAGCGCGGCCTTCCTGGCCGCGGTGTTCATCTCGAACGTCCCGCAGGCGCTCGCCCCGTCCGTCGACCTGGCCGACGCCGGGTGGACGCCCGTTCGCCTCGGCGGCATGTGGGCGACCGTCGTGGTCGTGTGCGGCATCACCGCCGGCATCGGCTTCGCCGGGGCCGATGCGCTGGGGGCGACCGGCGGTCGGGCGGCCGCCTTCGCGGCCGGGGGGCTGCTGGCCATGATGACGAACTCGCTGATGCCCTTCGCCTTCGAGCGCGGCGGATCCATGGCGGGCATCGCCACGGTCGTGGGCTTCGCCATCTCCCTGGCCGCCTCGATGTGATCGCGGGCGGCGCCGGCGTCAGTGTCCGGCGCGCTCCGGGGCGTGGCCGTTCGAGGCGGCCGCTTCCGCGACGACCTTGTCCGCGATGTTGTGCGGGACCTCGGCGTAGTGGTCGAGCTTCCAGCTGAACCGGCCGCGGCCCTGGGTGATGGAGCGCAGCTCGGTGGCGTAGTGGAACATCTCGGCCTGCGGGACCTGCGCCTTGAGGTGCTGGAGCCCATCGGCCGAGTCCATCCCGAGCACGTGGCCGCGCTTCGAGGTGATCTGGCCCATGACGTCGCCCATGTATTCGTCGGGGACGACGATGTCGACCTCGATGATCGGCTCCAGCAGGGCCGGTGAGCCGGCGTCGAAGGCCTTCTTCAGCGCCTGCGAGGCGGCGACCTTGAACGCCATCTCGGAGCTGTCGACGGTGTGGTACGAGCCGTCGACCAGCGTCGCCTGCAGGTCGACCACCGGGTAGCCGGCGAGGACGCCCTCGGCCATCGCCTCGCGCAGGCCCTTCTCGACGGCCGGGATGTACTGCTTCGGCACCACGCCGCCCACGATCTTGTCGCCGAACTGGAAGCCGGTCCCCATCTCGGCCGGTGCGAACTCGATGACGACGTGGCCGTACTGGCCGTGCCCACCGGTCTGGCGCTTGAACTTGTTGTCGATGCGGGCCGCCTGCCGGATGGTCTCGCGGTATGGCACCCGCGGCGTGGCGGTCTTGACCGATGCGCCGAACTTGCGCTTCAGCCGCTCGACGATGACGTCGACGTGGGCATCGCCCATGGCGGTCAGGATCGTCTCGCCGGTGCCGTCCTCGCGGCGGATGCCGATGGCCGGCTCCTCCTCCGCTAGCCGATGCAGCGCCTGGCCGAGCTTGTCGAGGTCCGCCTTCGACTCCGGCTCGATCGCAACCTGCAGCGACGGCGCCGGGAAGGCGAGCGGCGCCAGCTCGACGGCCTTCGTGCGATCCGCGACGAGCGTGTCGCCGGCCATGGTCGAGGTCAGCTTGGCGACCGCGGCGATATCGCCGGGGCCGACCTTCGGGAGGTTCTCCTGCTCCTTGCCCTGGACGGCGAGGAGGTTGCCGATGCGCTCTTCCTCGCGGCGGTTGACGTTGTACACGTGCCCCTGGCCGGAGAGCGAGCCGGAGACGACGCGGAAGTACGTGAGCCGTCCGACGAAGGGATCGGCGGTGGCCTTGAAGACCTGCGCCACGAAGGGTCCGCTGGGATCGGGCGCGATCTCCTTGCCGTCGGCGGTCTGCCGCGAACCCACCTCGGCGGGGGAGGGAACGTGCTTGACGATCATGCTGAGGAGCTCGCGAACGCCGATGTTCTTCAGCGCGCTCCCGACGAAGACCGGCACCACGGACCCCTCGCGCGTGCCCTTGTGCATCGCCTCGCCGATCTCCTCGTCGGTGATCTGTTCGCCGTCGAGGTACTTCATCATCAGCTCGTCCGATGCCTCGGCCGCCGCCTCGACGAGCGCGTCGCGCCGCGAGTGCTCGATGCCCTCGAGCTCCTCCGGGATCGGCACTTCCTTGGGGCTGCCGTTCTCGTAGACCGTCGCGTGCTCCTCGATGACGTCGACATAGCCGGTGAACGTCTCCGCCGATCCGATGGGCAGGTAGACCGGCGCGATCTTCGGACCGAAGCGGGCCTTCAGACCGTCCAGGGTGGCGTCGTAGTTCGCATTCTCGCGGTCCATCTTGTTGACGAAGATCATGCGGGGCAGGGCGCGCGCGTCGGCGAGCTTCCAGACCTCCTCGGTCCCGACCTCGACGCCGGCGGAGGCATCGACGACGATGATCGCGGCATCGACCGCGGCGAGCGCCTCCACGACGTCCGCCTGGAAGTCGGCGTAGCCCGGCGTGTCGACGATCGTGATCCGCGTGCCGTCGTGCTCGAGCGACGCGATGCCGAGATTGATGCTCTGGCTGCGTTTCTGCTCGTCGGGATCCCAGTCGAGGATGGTCGTCCCCGCCTCGACGCTGCCGAGCCGCTGAATCGCGCCGGCGTCGAGGAGCATCGCTTCGGCGAGGCTCGTCTTGCCGGCGCCACCGTGGGAGATGAGGGCGACGTTGCGGATGCGATCGGGCGTCGTGGGCTTCATCAGTGCTCCTTGCGCAGCAGGAAGGCCCGAAGGCGCCGAACCGATGGATCCGCGCCCCAGGCGAGTCGGGCGAGTCGGTGGCTGTCTGGGATCGGACGAGCATTATAGGAGGCCGTTTCCCGACCATCCGTCGGCCGGTGCCGGGCCGTAAGAAGCGTGGACGGACACGCATGACGGAGGTCGCCCGATGGCCCGGTCTTCCAAGGATCCGGCCGACAAGGGTCCGGCTGGGCCAGCACCGAAGCCTCGTAGACGGACGGCCCAGTCCCCGAAGCCGGCCGAGTCGAAGGCTTCGGCTGCGTCGCCGAAGCCACGCCGCCCAACGACGAGGACGGCCGCGGCGGCCGAGCCGGAGATGGTCGTCGCGTCCGAGCCGCCGGAGGCCCCGGAGCCCCCGCCGCGGCCCGGGGAGGTGAGCCGTGTGCGAGGCGTCGCCGCCTGGGTCCTCGCCGTTCTCGCCGGCGTCGCGGTCACCGCGGCGGTCGTCGGCTTCTGGGTGCACCAGACCGTGCTCGAGACGGATCGATTCATGGCGGCGGTCACCCCGGCCGTCGAGAGCGAGGCGGTGCAGACCGTCGTCGCCGACCGCCTCAGCGACGAGCTCATCGAGTCCCTGGAACTCGACACCCGGATCTCCGCCGCCATCACGCGGGCCTCGGACGGCATGACCGATGCGCTCGCCGAGGCGCTCGGGCTGAGCTCGACCCAGGTCGAGCGGCTCGGACGACTCGACGTCGGCCTCCAGGCGCTCGCCGCGCCCATCGCCGCCGGCGTCGAGACGCGGATCCGCGACGCCGTCGACCGCTTCGTCAGCTCGGTGGCCGGGAGCGACCTGTTGCTCGACGTCGTCGAAACGGCGCACGACCGGACGGTGCACCTCCTTCGGGACGAGCTCGACGAGCTGCCGAACGTGGTCGTGGCCGAGGGCGAGGTCCGCCTCAACCTCGTCCCGATGATCGCCGAGGCCCTCCGATCGGTGATCAACGCCGGCGTGGGCATCGTCGGGATCGATCGCGAGATCCCGCCCTTCACCTCGGGCGAGGATGCTCAGCAGGCCGTCGAGCGACTCGCGACGCTGGTCGGGCGCGACCTGCGTCCCGACTTCGGGCAGGTGGCAGTCATGAGTCAGGACCAGCTCGAGAGCGCGCAGGACCTGGTGAAGACGTTCGATCGCCTGGTGTGGGTCCTCCTCGTCCTCGCCATCGTCCTCGCCTTCCTGGCCGTCGTGCTGGCACCGACTCCGCTGAGCGGCCTCGTCCGGGTCGGCGTCGCGGTGGCGATCGGGATCCTGATCGGATGGGTCGGGATCGACCTCATCGCCTCACGGCTGGCCGATGCCGCCGGGACGGCGGAGGGGCGGTCGGCGATCGCCGAGCTCACGAGGGCCGTCGTGGCAACGCTCCAGCCGGTCGCCGCGGCGCTGGCGATCATCGGCGTCGGGACCGCCGTCGCGGCCCTCATCGGCATGCGAGGCGGCTGGACCGTGAACCGGCCGACCGAGGAGCGGCCCTAGGCGATCCGGATTGCCTCGATCCATCGTATGGAGCGCGACAGCAGCGGCACCACGCTACGAGGGCAATCACTCCATGGAATGGAACTTCGGCGACATCCTGCTGACGATGTTCGCCTTCTTCTTCTGGTTCCTCTTCATCTGGATGTTCATCGCCGTCTTCGGAGACATCTTCCGACGGGATGACATCTCGGGTTGGGGAAAGGCCGGATGGATCTTCCTCATCGTGATCCTCCCGTTCCTCGGCATCCTCATCTACCTCATCGCGCGCCCGAAGATGACCGAGCAGGACAGGCGGATGATCGACGAGCAGGCCGAGATCCAGCGCCGCATCAGCGGCTACTCGGCGTCGGACGAGATCGCCAAGGCCGCCAAGCTCCAGGCCGACGGCGCGATCACGGCCGAGGAATTCGAGAAGCTGAAGCAGACCGCGCTGGCGCGCGAGTCGGCGACGGGAGGCTGATGACGATCAGGCCGATGGATCTCGACCTTGGCTGGGCGGCGAGGCGCGCGTTCATCGGCGCGCTCGCGCTGCTGCTCGCCGCCTGTTCGCCGTACGGTCCGGTCCAGACCATCACGTGGGGCGAGATGCTCGCCGCGATGGTGGCGTTCTTCATCATGTTCGCCGCCTTCGTGATCTTCATCGCGCTCTTTGCCGACATCCTGCGCAGCCCTGCCCTCTCGGGCGGCGCGAAGGCCCTCTGGGTCCTGGTGCTCGTGATCCTCCCGCTTCTCGGTTCGTTGATCTACATCGCCATGCGGCCGAGGCGCCCGATCGTGAATCTTCCGGAGCAGCAGGCCGAGATGTCGACTGCCGAGCAGTTCGCGGAGCTTGACCGGCTCAAGGCGACGGGCAAGATCACCGACGCCGAGTACGAGGAATACCGTCGCATGGCGGGCCGCTGAGCGGCGCCATGAGCGCCGAGACCGAGGGCGGCGCGGCGGAGCGCCGGTCGGCGGAGATGGCTCCGATCTGGCTGCGTCGCGCCGCCGCTCTCTCGTGGCGCATCCTCGCGATCGTCGCGCTGGCGGCCCTCGCCATATGGGTGGCCGGTGTCCTCTCCACGGTCACCGCGTCGATCATCGTTGCCGTCGTCGTGGCCGTGACGTTCGAGCCGCTCATGCAGCGGTTGCTGGCCCGTGGCTGGTCGGGCGCGAAGGCATCGGCTGCGGTGACCCTGATCGCGGCCATCGTGGCGGTGGCACTCATCGCGGTCGTGACCCTGGCATTCGTCCCGTACCTGCGCGACCTCACGGCCGGGCTGCGCGACGCGAGCGCCCGGATCGGCTCCTGGCTCGACGGCGCCTCCGTCTCGTCCTCCGTCTCGCGGGCGATCGAGGGCGCGATCGCGAATGTCCACAACTGGATCGTTGGCGGAGTCGGCGCGCTCGTGGGCAGCGTCGCCTCCGTGGTCACCGTCGGCATCCTCGCGCTGTTCCTCCTCTTCTTCCTCCTCTCCGACGGGGAGAAGGCATGGCTCTGGGCCCGGGAGGCCGTGCCGGAGCGTCACCGTGACGTCCTCTACAAGCGCGGCCGTCGCGCGTTGGCCGGGGTGGGCGCATACGTGCGGGGGACGGCCGCGATCGGCGCCCTGCGGGGGCTGGCCTATCTCGGGATCCTCCTCGTTCTCGGCGTGCCGTTCGCACTACCTCTCGCAGTCGTGCTGGCCATCGGCGCCTTCGTTCCCTACCTCGGCGGGCTCGTCACGGTCGCGGCCGTGCTGCTCGTGGCGGTCGCCGCCCTCGACGCGTTGCCGATGCTCGTGCTCGTGGTGTTCGTCATCGCCGAGTGGTGGGTCGAGGCTCGCGTCCTGCGGCCCGCGGCGCTCAGCGAGGCGATCGGCCTGCCGCCGGCGCTCGTGCTGTTGGCGCTACCCATCGGCGCCTACCTGGCCGGCTTCGTCGGGGTACTCGCCGCCATCCCGGTCGCCGCCTTCGGCGTCGCCATCGGCGGGACGATCATCGACCTCCTCCGTCCGGCGGACGACGCTCAGATGACGACGGAGGTTGCCGGATGGATCGATCGGCTGGCGCAATGGAGCTGGCGCGCGCTCGCCATCCTCGCGGTGCTGGGCGTGGCTGTCCTCCTCATCTCGCTCACGCCACTCCTCGTCGTGCCGCTCCTCGTCGCGATCGTGCTGGCCGCCACGGTGGCGCCCGTAGCCGGGTTCCTGGAACGGAGGGGATGGAGCCATCCGACCGCGGCGCTCACCGTCACCGGCGGTGCCTTCGCCCTCATCCTCACGATCGTGGTGATCGCGTTCGCGTACCTGGCCGGGCCTCTCGTCGAGGCGGTCCGGTCGGCGATCGCGGGCGCGGAAGCCGCGGGCGAGGCGACCGGCGGCTCGCTGGGATGGCTCGAGCCACTGGCGCAGACGGTCGGCGGCAACGTCCTCGAGGCGGCGCGAACGGCGCTGCTCGCCACGGGCTCGCTCGCGCTGGTCCTCGTGCTCGCGCCGCTCCTGGCGTTCTACTTCCTGAAGGACGCTCCGCGCGGCTGGGCCGTGATCACCGCGCGCGCGGCGCCGTGGCGACGGCCGGCGCTCGAGGCGGGAGGCGAGCGGGCTGCCGAGATCCTCGGTGGCTACATGCTCGGGACGGCCGCCATCTCCGCCGTCGGCGCGATCAGCCAGTTCCTGATCATGGCGATCCTCGGCCTGCCCCTGGCCGTGCCGATCGCGATCCTGTCGTTCATCGCCTGCTTCATCCCGTATGTCGGCGGATTCGTGACGACGGGCCTTGCCTTCCTCGTCGCGCTGGCCTTCGGCAGCCCGACGGAGATCGCGATCATGTTCGTCTACACCATCGTGTTCAACATCGTGCAGGGCAACATCGTCACGCCCCTGGTGTACACGAGGACGGTGAGCCTCCATCCGGCCGTCGTGCTGCTGGCCATACCGGCCGGCGGCGCCCTGGCCGGGATCGCCGGAATGTTCCTTGCCGTCCCCATCCTGGCGGTCATCGCCGCCACCTGGCGTTCCGCGTTGCTGGTGCTCGGCGACGAGCCCTCCCTGCCGCCGCCACCGCAGCCGGAGTCGGCCCTGGATAGCGCGGCCGTCCTGGCGCCGGCACCCGCCGAGCCATAGTCCGGACGCCGGCCCGCAGGCGGGATGCCGGTCGGGCCCTCTGCTAGAATCGCGGCCCGATCGAACCAGGAGCCGTGCGGTGCTGCGCGGCAGGAGGATCCATGTCCGGCCACAGCAAGTGGTCAACCATCAAGCGCCAGAAGGGCGCGAACGACGCGAAGCGCGGGGCACTGTTCACCAAGCTGGCGCGCGAGATCATCACCGCTGCGCGGCAGGGTGGGGGAGACCCCGAGGCGAACTACCGGCTTCGCATGGCCGTCGACAAGGCAAAGGCGAACTCGATGCCCGCGGACAACATCAAGCGCGCGATCGAGCGTGCCACCGGTGCGGGGGCCGACGCGGAGCAGTTCGAGGAGGTCACCTACGAGGGGATCGGTCCGGCGAGCGTCGCCGTCATCGTGGCGGCGATGACGGACAACCGGAACCGCACCGCCTCCGAGGTGCGCAGCATCTTCACCCGCCACGGGGGAACGCTATCCACGGTGGCGTGGCAGTTCGAGCAGAAGGGCCTCATCACGGTGCCGCTCAACGGTCGCGACCCCGACGAGGTGACCCTGGCGGCCATCGACGCCGGCGCCGCAGACGTCGGAGCGCCGGACGGGGGCTCGATCATCGTGACCACCGAACCCGGCGATCTCGAGTCCGTTCGACGCAGCCTCGCCGATGCCGGCTACGAGGCCGAAGCGGCCGAGCTGTCGATGGAGCCGACGACCACCGTCGAGATCAGCGACGAGAAGGTCGCGAAGTCGGTCCTCCAGTTCGTCGAGCGCCTCGAGGACCTGGACGACGTCCAGGAGGTCTACGCGAACTTCGATATCCCCGCCGAGCTCATGGAGCAGCTTGAGGCCGAGGTCGTCTAGTCATTCACCCCACGCGGGATTTCGGACGTTCCGCGTACCTCCGCACGGCTTCTCAGGCGGCGGCGACCGCCTCAAGGGCGGGAATGACCTCGCGGCCGATGAGCTCAAGGTGGCGGACGTCCCAGGCATCCGGCATGTTGACGATGAGGTGCTCGACGCCAGCATCGGCCTGAGCGCGAGCCCGGGCGACGACGTCCGACGGCGTCATCCGGCCCGGCCGCAGGTCGATCTCGTCCAGGGCGGTGATCTCGATCTCGCCAACATCGCGGCCGATGGCGTCGCAGTGCTCGCGCAGCGACCGCATCCGCTCGCCGATCTCGCCCGGCTCGAGGACCAGGAAGTTGCACGCGTCGCCGTACTGCGCAACGAGTCGCAGCGTGCGCCGCGGGCCGTTGCCACCGACCATGATCGGAGGTCGAGGCCGTGACAGCGGCAGCGGCCGGATGATCGGTTCGTCGAGGGTCGAGTAGCGGCCCTCGAAGCGCGATCGATCGTCGGCCCACACCTGGTGCGCGAGTCGGAGCGTCTCCTCCAGCCGCGCGAACCGCTCCCGCCGCTCCGGCCACGCGATCCCGAGCCCGCGCGCCTCGCGTTCGTACCATCCGGCGCCGATCCCGAAGGTAAGGCGCCCGCCGGAGAGGACGTCGACGGTCGTGGCCGTCTTCAGCAGCAGCCCGGGCTCCCGGAACATGGCGCAGCCGACAAGGGCGCCCAGACGGATGCGCGAGGTCACGCCGGCCAGGAAGCCCAGGGTCGAGTACGCCTCGAGCATCGGCTCTTCGGGACCGCCCCAGCCGGTGTCCTCTGGCAGCTGGAAGAGGTGGTCCATGACCCACAGCGAGGCGAAGCCAGCTTCATCGGCGGCTCCGGCGATCTCGGTCAGGCGGGACCGCAGCCCGGGTGTCCCTCCCGGAAAGCTGAACGAAGGAAGCTGAAGGCCGATGCGCATCGGCTCAGCCGCCGGTGCCGGTCTTGCGCCGTGTGGGAGTCGACGCGGGCGACCTCGGCGCCGCGGACGGACCTGCCGTTGCGCCGAGGTACCCGCTGAGCAATGCGCCGAGGTCGGGGAGCGCCTCCTCCCGCAGCCGGTAGCGCTTCTGGCCCACGCCGACCGCGATGAGGCCGGCGGAGCGCAGGACGATCATGTGGTGATGCATCGACGTCTTCGGGACGCCGAACATGTCCGCCAGCTCGACCAGCGACTTCTCGCCGTCGGCCAGGGCTCGCAGGATGCGAAGCCGCTTCTCGTCGCCGAGGGCCTTCGACAGGCGGACCAGCCGCAGGGGTGGCGCATCGGACTCGGCGCTCACGCTCTCGTCGGCCACCGGATAGACGATCAGGATCGTCTCGCCGAACTCGTAGTAGGTGACGAGCGGCCGGTTGACGAAGCTGGGGATCATGACCACGCGGTCGATCCCGGGCCGCGGCGCGAACTCGACGCCGTTCGTGGCGGTGGTGACGAACCGATCGAGCGGCAGCTCGCGGATCAGCTGGCGCTTCGCCTCTGCGTCGCGGTCGATGATCGGCTGGATCGTGACCGACTCGGGCTTCCAGACACGCTCGCTCCAGGCTTCCAGCACGTCGATGAGCTCGGCCTTGAACGCATCGCCGTCCTCGTCGAGCACGGCGCCGAGATAGGTGGCCCACATCTCCCACTCGGGCCACGAGGTGCGCAGGAACTCCCCCCGGGCATCGGCGTCCCCCGCGATGGCCGCGCGGATCACCGCCGGTGGCGTCATGCGGCGAACCTCGCGCGAGTAGAACTGCACGAGGTGGAGCTTGATCTCGTCGGGATCGGTCTCTCGCAGGTGGGCGAGGAAGGCATCAACGTCGCGCGGTGCCGGTGTGTCGTGGACGAGACCGATGAGATGGATCCAGGTATCGGTGTTCTCGTGCGACACCGCACGAACGCGCGCCATCAGCTCGTCGCCGGCGCGCGACTTCGCTTCCTTGATCCACTCGTGGCCGATGTCGTAGGTGTCGTCGTGCTCGCCCTCCATCGTGACGACGAGCGACTGGAGCAGCTCGTAGCCGGGGGAGACCTCGACAGCCACGACCGGGGGAGTCCCGGGGCGGCGCGTCGGTGACATCACGCGGCTCGAGGAGATGCCGAATGGCGAGCGGGTCGCTCGACCTGCTCGCCACTCAGCGAGGTTCCGGCCACGATGAGCGCGCGACCGAGCCGGACACGGATGCCGCGACGGGCCGAGTGCTTCGGCTCCCCGCGTCGCGTCCGGAGCTGTTCCTGGCGGTCCCGGATGAGGTGGTCCAGGACGCCGGGGTTCGATGGAAACATCATCGTTTGAACACCGTCCCTTCGTCCGACCAATCTGTTATGTTCGAACAATTTCCGAACGCATGCGACATCATACGAAGAAGTTCGTACGATGTCAACCCCCTTCGAACATGGTTCCCTCGCTACCATGCAGCCGTGATCACGCTCGGCATCGACCCCGGGACGGCGATTTGCGGATTCGGGGTCGTGTCATTCGACGGGGGAGCGCTGCGGCTGCTTGACGCGGGCTGCATCCGGACCGATGCGAACGAGACCGATGCGACACGCCTGCGGCGGCTCCACGATGCACTGGTGAGCCTGCTGACGGAGCACCGGCCCGAGCGGGTCGGCATCGAGCGCCTTTTCTTCCAGCGCAACGTGCAGACCGCCATGGCCGTGGGCCAGGCACGCGGGATCGCCCTGCTCGCCGCGGCCGAAGCCGGTGTGCCGATCGACGAGCCGACGCCGAACGAGGTGAAGCAACAGGTGTGCGGCAACGGCGCCGCGGACAAGGCCCAGGTGGCGACGATGGTCGCCCGACTCCTGGGCGTCACTCTCGACGGGGTGCCCGACGACGCGACGGACGCCCTGGCGATCGCCATCGGATGCGCCTACCGCGCTGCCGCCGAGCCGAAGGCCGTGGTGGGATGATCGGCTCGCTGCGGGGCCAGGTCACGCACGTCGGCGCCGACCACGCGCTCATCGAGGTCGGCGGCATCGGCTATCGCGTGGGGGCCGGACCGGCGCTCCTGGCCCGGCTGCGGTCGGGCACGGAGGCATCGGTCTTCACCCATCACCTCGTCCGGGAGGACCAGCAGGCGCTCTTCGGCTTCGCCACCACCGAGGAGCTCGCCTTCTTCGAGCTGCTCATGACCGTCTCGCAGGTCGGTCCGCGGCTGGCGCTGGCGATCACCGCCGCGCATCCGGTGACGCGGCTCCAGCTCGCGATCCTGACCGATGACGTCGACGTCTACACCAGCGTCTCCGGCGTGGGCCGCAAGACGGCGCAGCGGATCATCCTGGAGCTGAAGGAGAAGGTGCACGCCGCGGGCATCGCGGTCGGCCCCGGCGCTGCCACCGACTCCGATGTCGTCGCCGCGCTCGAGTCGCTGGGCTACTCGAACGCTGAGGCGCGACGAGCGGCCGGTGCCGTGGCCGCCACCGATGGGGAGCTCGACGCACGGATCAAGGCGGCTCTCCAGGAGCTGGCGCGCAGCCGATGATCGAGGTCAGCGACCCGTGGAGCGACCCGGCCGTCGCGGAGCGCATCCTGCGCGACCACCGAGTGTGGGCCGTCGTTGGATGCTCATCGAATCCGAAGCGCGCATCGCATGGCGTCGCGCGCTACCTCATTCGCGAGGGCTACGAGGTCGTCCCGGTGAACCCGAACGAGGTGACGGTCCACGACCTGACGGCCTACCCCGATCTGCGATCGATTCCGGACGAGCTCCGCAAGCGGATCGAGGTCGTCGACCTCTTCCGCCGGCCGGACCTGGTCATGCCGCACATCGAGGAGGCCATCGAGATCGGGGCGAAGGCGGTCTGGATGCAGCTCAACGTGTGGAACCAGGAGGCCGCGGAGCGTGCCGCCCACGCGGGGCTGCTGGTGGTGATGAACCGGTGCCCGGCCATTGACCATCCGGCGATGTTCGGGACGCCCGGCTGACCCTCAATCGCGCCTGAGGACGAGACCGATGTGCCCGTACGGCGGGCGGGGATCCGCGTAGGTCTTCCGGGCGGGATCATCGGGTGACTCGGCGACGAGGTCCCACAGCCGGTTCTGGGCGTCGAAGGTCGCCTCCGCCAGCTGCGGCCAGCGCTCGAGCATCCGCCGGCCGATCTCGTTCACGAGGTGCTGGATCGAGAGGCTGACGAACTCGTGGAAGACGGCCGCCGCGAGATCGGCGACCTGCTCGGAGGCGACGTAGCGCGCCGGATCGGCCAGGACGGCGTGCGACGGGTCGGCGTAGCGCCACCCGATGTCGAGCCAGATGTAGAGCGGGCGATCACGTCGCTCGGGGAGCGTGGTGTGCTCGTCGCGGGCGAAGTCCGCGAAGGCGGAGCCGGTCGTCTTGATGAGCTGGAGATCGCGTCGCCCGGATTCGTGGTCGGTGATGACGACTTGACCGTCGTCGCCGCGCGACAGCTCCAGGCGGGCGGTGCCCGCGTCGCATCGGTCGCGGCTGAAGAGCCGATCGGATGCCTGGAAGCCGTCGTCATCCGGCACGATCGCGGCTGGGAAGGGGAGGTCGCGCCCGAGCATCGTCAGGCGCTCCATGTGGGGGTAGGTGTCGAGGAAGGCGGTCCCCACCTCGAGGAGCCATTCCTCCAGCGCCCGGCAGCGCGCCGCCAGGGACGCGGCGTGGATGAAGTTCTTCATCGTGTCCGTCGCCACGACGAGCCGGTTGTCGCCCTTCGTGTACGCATCCAGGAATTGCGTGCCGTGGACGACGACCTCGATCTCGGCGGCGGTGAGTCGGTTGTCGCGTCCGTTGAACGGCGACTCCGGGATCGGCATCACGCCCGTCAGCGGCTCGGCCCCGGTGCGGTAGACCTTGACGTCTGCCTTGCCGTAGCGGATCACGTGGGTCATCGGCTCACGCCTCCGTCTCCTCAGAACGCTCTTCAGGGGGGTCGTCCGGTGGACCGAACAGCTCGGCCGCCGCACGCCGGATCTCGCCGTCGATCGCGTCGCGCCGCTCGGGATCGGCCTCCCACCGGGCGACGAGGTCACGGAACTCCGGATTGGCCGAGACGCTCACGATGCGGCGCGCCCCATCGATCGGCTGGCTGACCTCGCCGATGACTGATGCCGCGGCATGCAGCGCCAGCAGCTGGCCGGCCTGCGACGCGTCCCATCCGGCGAGCCCGATCTCGCTCATGAGGCCGGCGATCGGCGCGTCCAGCACCGCATCGGGGTCCTCGGCGGCGAGGGAGGCCGCCAGGAGCGCGGGCGACTCGACGCCCTGCTCGATCAGCCGGTGCGTCGCGTGCAGCAGGGCGTCGCGATCCAGCTCGCCGACCATGAAGCGCGACACCTCGAGCGCGATCGCCTCTCGCAGCTCCTCGCGCATCGGCTCGGGGCCACGCTCGACGTGCATTCGGTCGGCGGCGATGAGGACGACGTCGTCCAGCCCGCGACGCAGCTCCTCCTCGGGCTCCGCGTGAAGGGCGCGTTCGAGGAGCGGGATCATCTCGGCGCGCGGCCGCCCGGCGACGAAGACGACGAAGCGAAATCCGAAGCGCGACTCGTACGCCTCGTTCAGTGCCTGGAGCTCATTGGCGACCCATGCCTGGTCGTCCGGCTCCTGCGCACTGTCGAAGCCCTGCTCCTGCCGCGAGTGCCGCGAGATCGCGTCCGGTTCGGCCCCTATCCGCGGATGCGCGTCGAGGAGCTCGACCTGGGCCTCTCGCGCCAGCTCGCGCGCGACGACCCGCGCGGAGTCGAAGAGGTCCTCGTCCGACTCGAAGGGTCGTGCCTCTGCGAGGCTCGCCAGGAACGTCGGCGCTCCCTCGAACATGGGAGCCATCTCGGCCACGAAGGTCGGCGCATCGAGCGCGTTGAGCTCGACGATGCTGCGCACGCTCAGCTGCCGCGATAGGTGCTCATCCCGAACGGGCTGAGCAGGAGGGGGACGTGGTACGAACGGCCGGCATCAGTGACGCGGAGCGCGACGGCAACGCTCTGGAAGAAGGCGTCTGGGTCCTCGGCAAAGCCACCGACGTCGAAGGCGAGCTGGTAGTCGCCTTCCTCCAATTCCGCCCCGTCGAGGAGATCGGAGATGCGACCGTCGTCGTTGGTCGCCAGCTCGCTGACGAGCTGCGGGCTGCCGTCATCGGCCAGGCGGAAGAGGGCGACGCCGACCCCCGGCGCGGGCTCGCCGCCGGCGAGGTCGAGGACATGGGTGCTGATCGTGGGGCGTCCGTCCGCCATGGGGACCCTCCGCTATGCTGGCCCATCATGCCCGATGCGCCGACGGCCGCGAGCGCCCGCGTCGACGTCCTCCTCACCGGATCGGTCGGACCGAATGTGGTGAGCACCTGCACGCTGATCCGGGACGGGACGGCCGTCATCATCGTCGACCCCGGTCTCGCTCCGTCGCAGGAGGCGATCCTCGGGCCGCTGCGGGACGCCGGCCTTTCGGCGGGCGCCGTCACCGACGTCGTGATCTCGCACCACCACCCGGACCACGCCCTGAACGTCGCGCTCTTCCCGAACGCCCGCGTCCACGATCACTGGGCCATCTACGACTTCGCCGGGCGCTGGGACGATGTCGAGTGTGAGGGCCGCGTCGTCTCTCCGTCGGTGAGCCTCATGCGCACGCCGGGGCATACCGAGCAGGACCTCTCGACGGCGGTCCGCACTCCCGAAGGCACGGTCGTCCTCACCCACCTGTGGTGGACCGATGCAGGACCGGCCGAGGATCCCTACGCGCCGGATCCGGCCGTCCTCCATGCGTCACGGAAGCGGGTGCTCGAGATGGCGGACGTGATCGTGCCGGGACATGGCGCCCCGTTCGCTCCGTCCGAGGCCACGCCGAGCTGAGGCAATCGGTCGCGTATCCTGCGCCCATGCCTGACCTGAGCATTCGCGTCGGTGACCTGGTCTTCTCGGCGGACTGGGAGCCGGGCGCACCGCGGACGCGGGCCGCCCTGGGGGCCTGGCTGCCGATCCGCTCGCAGCTCATCCACTGCAAGTGGAGCGGCGAGTCCACCTGGATCCCGTTCGGCGACAAGCGCCCCGACGTGGGCTACGAGAACCACAACAGCCATCCGGCGCCCGGCCAGCTTCTCATCTACACCGGTGAGATCAGCGAGTGCGAGATCCTCTTCCCTTATGGCGCCTGCAGCTTCAGCTCGCGCGTCGGCCCGCTGGCCGGGAACCACTTCGCGACCGTCGTGGCCGGCCAGGAGCAGCTGGCCGAGATGGGTCGCCGGGTGCTCTGGGAGGGCGCCCAGGAGATCGAGATCTCCGCCGGGTCCTGACCAATGGGCCTCGTCATCGCCGGGGGCACGGTCGTGACGCCCTCCGGCGTCGGAGTCGCCGACGTCGCCATCGCCGATGGGCGAATCCAGCGCATCGGGCCCGATCTGCAGGTCGACGGGGCGGAGGTCACCGATGCCGCCGGCCTGCTGGTCCTGCCCGGCGCGATCGACGTCCACACCCACCTGCGCCTGCCGGATGCCGACCACCCGAACCGATTCGCGCGCGACACCGCGGCAGCCGCGGCGGGTGGGACGACGACGGTCCTCACCTTCAACAACCCGGGCACCGGGATCGGAGACGACGGAGCCCGCTCGCCGCTGGCCGGCCTGGCCGAGTTCCGGGAACGGACGGCGGGCGAGTCCGAGATCGACTTCGGCCTCTGCGCGGTCCTGACCGGCCAGCAGACCCATCCGATCGGGGAGCTTCCCGCGCTCATCGAGGCCGGGGTGCCGACCTTCAAGGCCTTCATGGTCTATGACTTCCGCCTGTCGGAGGAGGACATCGACCGGGCGCTGCGGACCGCCGCCCGTCACGGCGGGATGCTCCAGCTCCACTGCGAGGATCCGGCGATCATCGACCCGCTCGTCGCAGCTGCTGTCGCGCGTGGCCAGACGGCGTGCCGGTTCCACGCGCTCACGCGGCCGGCTCGGGCCGAGGCGGCGGCCACGCGACGCGCGATCGAGATGGCGCGCCGCGCGCAGGCGCCGCTCTACGTCGTCCACCTCAGCTGCGCCGAGGCCCTCGAAGCGGTTGCCGAGGCCAAGTCACGAGGCGAGTCGGTGTACGCCGAGACCTGCCCGCACTACCTTGTCTACACCGATGGGGCCTACGACGAGCCCGACGAGGCGGAGGTCATCAAGCGGGTCATCTCGCCACCGCTCCGGACGCCGGCCGATGTCGAGGCGCTCTGGGCCGGGCTGCGGGATGGCGTCCTCGACGTCATCGGCAGCGACCATGTGCCCGATCGGCTGGATACGGAGAAGGCGACGCCGGCGCCGCCGTTCCCGGAGATCAGCAATGGCGGCCCGGGCGTCGAGACCCTGCTCAGCGTCGTCATGTCCGAAGGCGTGGCGGCAGGCCGGCTACCGCTCGATCGGGCCGTGGAGGTCGTTGCCGGGATGCCGGCGCGGCTGTTCGGCCTGCCATCGAAGGGCGCCATCGAGGTCGGCCGTGACGCCGACATCGTGATCTGGGACCCGCAAGCGCGCCGGACGATCCGGCAGACGGATCTCCACCACACGAGCGACTACACGCCCTTCGAGGGCCTCGAGGTCACTGGCGCACCCGTGCGCGTCCTGTTACGCGGGAAGACGCCCGAGGCGGGCGGGGGCCGCTTCCTGGAGCGGCATCTCGTCGGAGCCTAGCGCGCCGGTCTTTGGTTCGCTGCGGGGCGTATCGGTGAGAGAGCCCCCGTTCTTGGTCCGGCCCTGGGAAGAATGGCGAAGTATGGCGCCCTGCGCGGCCGTTCTTGGTTCGTGGGTGGGAGAAACGGCGACCGATTCCCCGATACTGCCCTCCGCGGACCAACGGACCGCGATCCCACCCAGGGAGCGATAGCGAACGGCGCGCCGGATAGCGAACGACCCGGCGGCGGGCCACCGGGTCGCGTCGGTGCGAAGGAACCGCCTAGCGGCGGAAGCAGTCGCTGCAGTAGACGGGCTTCGAGCCGGTCGGGCGGAAGGGGACGCGAGCCTCCTTGCCGCAGCTGTCGCAGGTCGTGGTGAACATCTCGCGCGGGCGGTCGCTGTAGCCGCCGTAGCCGCCACCGTTGCCACCGTTTCCGTAGCCGCCGGCGCTGTCGCCACGGGCCGCCTTGCGGGTCGCGCGGCAGGCGGGGCAGCGGCGCGGTTCGCTGAACTGGCGGTCGGCGTAGAACTGCTGGTCGCTCGCGGTGAACGCGAACTCAGTGCTGCAGTCCACGCACGTCAGCGTCTTGTCGGTGTAGGTATACAAAAAACACTCCTTGTCGTGCGGCCTCAGCGAGCCATCTCGCCAATGAGCCGAGAAAGGAGCGTTCGTGGTGCCGCGCGGTATTGATCGCCCGAAGGGCGGTTGGTCATTCGACTCTACCACGGAATCCGTGGGCGTGCCTAGGGCCCGGAAGGGCTTGCCCGGCACCGTAGACTGCGCGCATGGCTCGCGACGAGAAGATCGAGCATCTCAAGCGCGTCCCGCTCTTCGCCCGCATGGGCCGCAAGGAGCTCGAGCGCCTCGGCCAGCTGGCCGATGAGATCGAGGTCGGGCTCGACCAGATCCTGACCGAGCAGGGCCGGATCGGACATGAGTTCTTCTTCGTCATCGAGGGCCACCTCGTCGTGCTCGACGGCACCCGCCCCATCGCCAACCTGGGTCCTGGCGACTTCTTCGGCGAGATCGCGCTCATCGAGAGCGTTCCTCGCACGGCCACGGTGCGCGCCGAAGGAATCTCGCGGCTGCTCGTCATTGGCCATCGCGAGTTTCGCGCCCTGATGGACGAGTTCCCGACCGTCCGGCACGCAGTGTTCGACGCACTCGCCGAGCGCCTCCGCCAGAACGAGGGCCTGTGACCGAGGGTCGCGAGCTCCTGGCGCTTGAACCGATGGCCGACGACCCCGAGGTGGGCCGCTGGCTCGCCGCCCTGGAGGACGGTCGCCGCGATACGCTCCGCGAGCTCGAGGGCATCGCACCGGAGATGGTGGACTGGTACCCCTCCGCGCCGCTCAACAGCATCGGCTCGCTGCTCTATCACATCGGCCTCATCGAGGCCTCGTGGGTGACCGAGGATATCCTGGGCGATCCCGAGGCGAGGGACCTCGAACCGCTGTTGCCGTGGCCGGACCGGGAGGGGCCGGGTGAGGGAGGTCAGCGCCACCTGTCGCGGATCGACGGTCAGTCGCTCGAAGCGCACCTGGATCGGCTCGCCGCCATCCGCGCCTACGTCCTCGAGCGCCTGCGGCCGATGTCGAACGAGGAGTTCCACCGCGTCCGGGTCCTCGAGCCGTACGACGTGGCGCCCGACTGGGTCATCCACCATCTCCTTCAGCACGAGGCGGAGCACCGCTCCCACATCGCCTGGCTGCGCGACACGTACCCGGGGGCGTGAGCGCGCGCATCAGCTCGCTGGCCGGCCGCTTCCTTCCGCAGGGCGCGGCGATCCTCTCCGCGCTGATCTTCGCGAGCTACCTCATGGGGCTGCTGCGCGACCGCATCTTCGCGCGCACCTTCGGCGCCGGCGCCGAGCTCGACGCCTACAACGCCGCCTTCGTCCTCCCCGAGCTCCTCCTCGACGTGCTGGTCGAGGCCGGCCTCGCGGCGCCGTTCATCCCCATCTTCATGCGCCTCCGAGCGGCATCAGCCGACCCCGCCGACGCGGACAGCTTCGCACGGACGATCCTCACCGGCGCCGTCGCGGTCATGGGCGGCGCCGCGATCGTGATGTTCGTCTTCGCCGATGCCACGACGGCCCTCATCGCGCCCGGATTCGAAGGAGAGCAGCGCGCGCTCTATGTCGACCTCTTCCGGGTCATGCTCGTCACGCCGATCCTCTTCGCCGCGTCGCTGACCCTGGGCCAGGTGCTGCTCGCCGAGCAGCGCTACTTCTGGTACGGGATCGCGCCGCTCCTCTACAACGGCGGAATCATCGTCGGCACGCTTCTGTTCAGTGAGAGCCTCGGGATCTACGGCCCGGCCATCGGCGCGGTCATCGGCGCCGCGATCCACCTCCTCAGCCGCTTCGTGGGGCTGCGCGGCAGCACCTTCCGTGCGCGCTTCGAGTGGGTGCCGCGCACCGGATCGGTCCGCGAGTTCGTGCGGCTCATGCTGCCGAAGATGATCAGCCATCCGGTGGAGCCGATCACGTTCCTGTTCTTCACGAACGTCGCGTCGGGGCTGGCGGCGGGGAGCGTCACCGTCATCAGCTACGCGAACAACTTCCGCAGCGTCCCCGTCAGCCTGGTGGGCGTCGCCTTCGCGCTCGCCGTCTTCCCGGCGCTCTCGACCGCGCACGCGACCGGCGACCGCTCGCGGTTCCTACGCCTGCTTGGCTCGAACCTGACGAGCATCGTCCTCATCACCACCGTCGCCGCCGTCGCGCTCATCGTCGTCGGCGAGCTCGCCATCCGCATCCTCCTGGGGGGCGGGGCGTTCGAGCCGGACGACGTCGCGCGCACCGCGGCGGTGCTTGGCGCTTTCGCGCTCTCGGTGCCGTTCGAGAGCGTCACGCATCTCCTCAGCCGCGCGATCTACGCCACGCGCCACACCCTCCTCCAGGTTGTCGCCTCGCTGGGCGGCCTCGGGGTCACGATCCTGGCGACGCTCGCCCTCCTGCCGGCGCTCGAGCTCATCGCCATCCCGATCGGCTACGCCATCGGCCAGGCGGTCAAGGTCGTCCTGCTGGGACTGGCCGTCGCGATCCGGATGCGCAGCTTTGACGCCACATCCGCACCCGACGGGGCCGGTGCCGAGGCCGCGGGCTAGGCGTCGCGGGGCGTCGTCGGCAGGAGGACCACGAAGCGGCCGTCGCGTCCCGGGTAGGCGCCTTCCGGCCGGGTCCATCCGGGACCGATGGCCTCGTACCCGGGCGGCCCCTGGTAGGCGGGCCAGTTGCGCTCGAGCTCGGCCAGCGTCTCGAAGTTGCCCGGCGGATCCGATGCGCCCCAGATCGTCGACACGCGTGGGTACCACGGGTCGAGGATGTAGGCCCCCTCGATGGCCGCATCGTCGAACAGCGTCGGGTCGGCGTCGGCGCGGAACCCGGTCATGACCCAGGTGTGCGCGCCCCACCACGGGAACATGACGACCGGCTTGTCGGTCTCGACGATGGCGACGGCGGAGTCGCGGAGCGCATCGGCGTAGGTGTCGTAGGCGCGAATCTCGTAACCCGGCGCGCCGTAGGCGGACAGCGCCAGCGACACCGCCGCGGGTCCCCAGCCGCCATTGTGGCTGTCGTCCCACGACTCCCATTCGCCGATGCGGTCGTGGAGCTCCGTCTGGAACGCGTTGCCCTGCTGCCCAAGCCCGAGGATGGTGAGGACCATCTGCGTCCCCGCCACCGCGCAGTCCTTGTTCGTGATCTGCGAGGTGAAGACCGCCTGGTGGTCGTCGACGATCTTCACGTCGACGGCGGTGCGGACCAGCGGCGTGGGCGACGGGGTGGGGGAGTCGGTCGGCTCGGCCGTCGGCAGCGGCGTGGGCGATGCGGTGGGCGCCGGGGTCACGACGACCGTCGGGATCGTCGACCGATCCGGCGGCGGGTCGATGAAGGTCTCGACCCGCGTGGCGAGCCGGTCGAAGCGCTCGCCCATGCCGAGAACGTTGGCGCTCACGACCGTGAAGCCGGTGACGAACAGGAGAGCGAAGACGAGGAGCGCCGCGGGCCAGCGACGGCGCATGAAACGGTCCATGGTGCTGGCGGAGGATGACAGTCATCGGGTGCATCGGCAACATGGACCGATGCCCACGCGCCGGCCGCTAGCGTTCTGCCTCGCCCTCGTGATTGCGATGACCCTCGTTCCGGCCGCCACACGCGCCTCCGACGCGCCGCGAGTCGACCAGCGCTATGTCATCACCGCCACGCTCGACGTGGACGCGGGACGGCTGGACGCGGTCGTCGAGCTGGAGCTGACGAACCGCTCGGCCACCGCCCTCGACACCATCGATCTCTCGCTCGTGCCACGTGGCCTGGGGTACCTCATGGAGGAGGGCCCGGTCAGCGTCGACGGCGCGGAGGCGGACGCCAGATGGACGACCTCGATCAACCTCCGCGTTCCGCTGCCGGCGCTCGAGCCGCGGGAGACGGCCATGATCCGCATGCCGTTCACGCTCGAGGTGGGTCGCAGCCCGGATGCGTTCACGGCCCGCACGAGCCGCGAGAACGGCGTGCTCAGCTTCGGGCAATGGTTCCCCATCGTGTCGACCGAGCACGACATCTACGGCCTCGGCGACCCGCAGATCACGTTCACCGCCGACGTCATCCGCCTCGACCTGACGACGACGACGGCGTTGCCGTCGAACGCCGTCGCCTGCCCGGGCCTGGCCGAGGCGCCGGAGGGAAGCGGAACGCACTGGGTCTGCGAGTCGGCCGACGTCCGCGACCTCAGCTTCGTGGTGAATCCCGGGTTCCGGTTGATCGACCGCGACGTGGACGGCGTCGCTCTGCGGGTCTACACCGAGGCGGTCGATGGATCGGCCACCGCCGGCCTGGCAGCCGACGCCCTGCGCCGGCTGGGTGAGATCTACGGCGCCTACCCATGGCCGGACCTGGTTCTGGCAGAGGTCGGATCCGGTGGCGGCTTCAGCATGGAGTACCCGCGTATGATCCATCTCACCCGCGGCAAGGTGGCCGACCCGTATGTCGTGTACCACGAGGTCGCCCATCAGTGGTTCTACGGCCAGGTCGGCAACGACCAGCAGTTGGAGCCGTGGCTGGACGAGGGCTTCGCCGACTTCAGCGCCCGGCGGCTGATGGGCATCGGTGAGAACCAGTGCTCGGATCGCCCGGTCGACAGCGAGGTCTTCGCCTGGCCGGCAGCAGCGACCACGGGCGGCGACTGGACCAGCTGCGACGGCTATTTCCATGCTGTCTTCTATCGGGCGACGGAGCTCCTGACGGCCGTTCGATCCGCCATGGGAGCCGATGCCTTCGACGCGGCCATGCGCGGCTGGGTCGCGCGCCATCGGTTCGGCTTCGTGAGCCAGCGTCAGCTGCTTCGCCACCTTCAGGCCCGAACGGACGCCGACCTTGGGCCGATCCTGTCCGCCTACCTCGACGATGCGGAGGTCGAACGCTTCAGCCCGGCGCGGACGCTCTACCGCCCGATCTGAGGACGGGTCACCCCATCCAGTCGATCCACAGCTCGGAGAGCGGCTTGCCGAGCGCGCGCAGGTAGACGCCCGCCTTGGCGTAGAACATGAGGAGCGCCTCGCGGTAGAGGTGGAACTCCTTCGTCACCGAGGCCCAGCCACCGCCGCGCAGGCGCTTCGTCTCGATCTCCTCGTCGGTCAGCGCGTTGAGCGCGGCGAGGAGGTCCGCGTCGAGCCGCTCGTACCAGGTCCGGAGGGCGGCGACGCTGGTGGTGACCAGCGGGTCGTCGTGGTGGTAGCCCCACTCGTGTTCGAAGCGGCTGAAGGCCGCGATGTACCCGTGCTCCGTCTCGCCCATCTCGCGGCACAGCTCGCCGAGCGTCACGTTGCCCGGCAGCGCGTACGCGAGGTCCGCGTCGGTCAGGTGCTCGAGCAGCTCGTGGCGGAAATGCTGGGTGTCGTCCAGGAGCTCGCCGTGCTCCTGCATGAGGCGGTTCACCCCGCCTGGATCACCGACAGGATGTTCCCGGCCGGGTCCTTGAACCACGCGATGGGCGGCCCCCAGGTTCGCATCACGCCCTTCTCGTCCTGCTCCATCCCCGCGTAGCGCTCGAAGGTGACGCCGCGCGAGGCGAGATCGGCGACCGCGGCATCGATGTTCGCCACCTCGAAGTTGAGGCACGTATAGTCGGCTGGCTGATGATCCTCCTTCGGATAGATCAGCACGCTGCCGCCGCCGCCGAGCCGCAGGGTGAGCATGCCGTCATCCTCGGAGACGTCGACACCGAGCGTGTTCGCGTAGAACTCCTTCGTGGTGGCGACATCGTTCGTCGAGAAGCCGGAGTAGGCGCGAGCGTCCTTGAGCATGGTGATCTCCTTCCGGGGCAGGCTGCAGTCCGACCTCCATCGGTGCAGCGGTCGTGCCCCCTCAGATGGGACGGGCGCGGGCTCGCGGACTCATCGGTGCCTCAGGCGGCCTTCGGCGTGATGCGGACCATGGGGATGACGCGCTTCGCCTTCACCGGATACTCGGCGAAGTGGGGGAGCCGGGCGACGTGCTGCTCCCACAGCCGGTCGCGCTCCTCGGCGTCGACGACGCGGGCCGTCGCATCGAAGGTCCGGTTCTCGGCCTCGATCTCGACCTCCGGGTGCTCCCGCAGGTTGTAGACCCATGCCGGGGTGCTCGGCGAGCCACCGGCCGTGCCGGCGACGACGTAATCGCCCTGGTCGCGCGAGAAGGTGAGGATCGCCTGGCGCGGCTCGCCGCTCCTCGCGCCGCTGGAGGTGAGAACCAGGAGCGGATGGCCGGCCAGCGGGCCGCTGGTGATCTTGCCGTCGTGGGTGCGCATCTCCTGGATGAGCGCCTTTTCGAAGTCGTGCATCTGAACGTCTCCCGTCGGATGTTCGTGGGGCGTGCGCCGGGGTGGGCGCCAACAAGTTGCGTGTGCAACCATTGTGCCATACCTGAGCGCACCACGATGTCCCGGGAGCACTCCTGCTCGCCGCCACGGGCGCCCGACGCGTTCGTTCGTGCCGCCGGCGCCAGGTGTCGGCAGGCTGGCTCAGCCGCTGCCCGCGCCGGCGGACCCGAGATCGAGCTAGTCAGTGACCTCGAAGTTGGTGTGCATGCCCATCTGGTAGTGGGCCTCGGCCTCCTCCTCGTCGAAGATGTTGCAGATCAGGGCGTAATGGCCGGCCTCCAGATCGACGCTGAGCTCCTCGCTCTCGCCGACCGGCAGGTCCTCGATCTCGTCGATGACCTCCATCCCCTCGCCCTCCTCATCGACCGCGCCGTCCTCGTCGGTCGGCAGTTCGCCGGCGTCGAGGTCGGTGGCGATGACGACGAACTCGTGGATGTCCTCGGGTCCCTCGTTCGTGACGTTGAACGTGATCTCACCCGCCGGCGCGGAGTCGACGGAAGGATTCACGGAGAACTCCTGGATGGTGACATCGACCGTCGACGCGCCGCCGGCTCCGGAGGTGGCGGCCCCTCCGTCGGCGGACGAGCCGCTCTGTGTCGCGCAGCCGGCGATCAGGACACCCGCTGCGAGGATGGCCGGCACGACCGGCCGAATGGATGGGATCGGCATGAAGCTGCGCATCGCTCCCTCCCGTGTATGAGCCGTCGGCACAACCATCGGCGCCGGGCGACGCAGCGAGCCGCAAGATCCGCGCCGGACGCGACGCTCCTCGGTGCTCGGATGGCCCGAAGAATGCTGTAACGCGGGCCGATATTCCCGTTAGAGGTCCGGGGACCCGGACCGAATGGGAGAGGAGGTCAGCAGCGATGTCGGAGCAGAGCCTCTATGACCGGCTCGGTGGCGTGTTCGCGATCGCCGCCGTTGTCGACCACTTCAGCGATGCGATCGTGAGGAATCCCCTCGTCGGGCAGGGCTCGGCGAACCCGCAGCTGAGGGAGTGGCACACCGAGCAGCTCGGCCGGCTCCCCGGCCTGAAGTTCATGCGCACCCTGTGGGTCTGCAACGTGGCCGGCGGCCCGTTCCCGTACGTCGCGACGCATCCCGGCAGCACGCCCATCGGCCTGGAGGAGGCGCACCGACGCTTCCAGATCACGCCGGCTGAGTTCGACGAGGTCGCCGCGGAGCTGGGTCGCTCGCTGGATGCCGTCGGCGTCCCGGCCACCGAGAAGGGCGAGGTGCTCGCCGCGTTCGCGGCCCACAAGGACGAGGTGACCGAGGGATCGCTGGCGGCTGCGACTGCCTGACGGGCCCGCCTATCCGAGCCGCGGGTAGGCGCCCAACGTCAGGAACTCTGCGAACTCGTCGGCGAGGACGAGCTCGTCGAGGAGGTCGGCGGCATCGGTCCAGGGGGCATCCGGCGCTGCCGCGCGCAGTGAGGCGAGCTCTGCGTCGCGGATCGCCGCGTAGCGGTCCGCCGTCAGAGGCTGCCCGTCGTCGAGGGGAATGGCGTGGATGCGCCACTGCCAGAGCTGCGAGCGGCTGATCTCGGCGGTCGCGGCATCCTCCATGAGATTGTTGATCGCCGCCGCGCCGTTGCCGGCCAGCCACGAGGCGAGGTAGGCGAGGCCGACCGACACGTTGGCGCGCACGCCGCCCTCGGTGACGTGGCCGTCCGGGACGCGAACATCGGCGAGGTCGGCAGCGTCGACGCGGACCTCGGGACGCTGGCGATCCTTCTGGTTGGCCCGCTCGCCGAGCACCGAATCGAAGACATCGCGCGCGACGGGCACGAGATCCGGATGCGCGACCCACGTTCCGTCGAAGCCGTCGCCGGACTCGCGGACCTTGTCGTCGCGGACCCTCGCCAGCGCCTGCTCGTTGACCTTCGCGTCGCGCCGAGAGGGAATGAAGGCCGCCATGCCGCCGATGGCATGGGCACCGCGCCGATGGCAGGTCTGGACCAGGAGCTCGGTGTAGGCGCGCATGAAGGGCACCGTCATCGTGACCTGGGCCCGGTCTGGGAGGATCTTGTCGGCGCGGGTACGGAATTTCTTGATGAGGCTGAAGATGTAGTCCCAGCGCCCGGCGTTGAGTCCGGCGGCGTGGTCGCGCAGCTCGAAGAGGATCTCGTCCATCTCGAACGCGGCGAGGATCGTCTCGATGAGCACGGTGGCGCGGATCGAGCCGTGGGGCACCTCGAGCGCCTCCTGGGCGGCCACGAAGATCCGGTTCCAGAGCGCCGCCTCGAGATGGCTCTCCAGCTTCGGCAGGTAGAGATACGGCCCGCTGCCGCGGTCGAGCAGCTCGCGCGCGTTGTGGAAGAACCACAGGCCGAAGTCGAAGATGCTGGCGCTGATGGGCGAGCCATCGACGAGGAGATGGGCCTCCGTCAGGTGCCAGCCGCGCGGCCGGATGCACAGCGTTGCGATCGAGTCGTCGAGCCGGTACGCCTTCTCATCGGTCTGGAAGGTGAGCGTGCGCCGGACGGCCTGGGAGACGGCCCACTGGCCGGTGACGACGTTCTCCCAGGTGGGGGAGAGAGCATCCTCGAAGTCGGCCATGAAGACCGATGCGCCGCTGTTGAGGGCGTTGATCATCATCTTCGGCTCGGCCGGGCCGGTGATCTCGACGCGACGGTCGTCGAAGTCGGGGGGCGCCTGCGCGACCGTCCAGGTCGCGTCGCGGCTCTCGATCGGGTTCGGAAGGAAGTCGGGCATCTCGCCGGCGTCGAGCCGCTCCTGGCGCCGCCGCCGATCTGCCAGGAGTCGCTCGCGCTCGGGGTTGAAGGACCGATGCAGCTGGGCGACGAAGCTCAGCGCATCCGGCGCGAGAACCTCGTCCGTGTGGCTCGCGTCGCGGTTGGTGAGCTCGACGCCGCCCGTCGCGGTCACTAGAGGCCGAACCGCATGAGGATCATGCAGGTGAAGACGATGCCGAAGAGCGCCAGGTCGAACGCCGCGTAGCGGCGGAGTCGAGCGCCCGTTTCCGCGAAGGCCGAGGTGGTCTGCAGGCTCTCATAGGTGGGACCGATGAGCCTCGCCCCCGTGACGAACAGCGCGATCGTGGTCAGGAGGCCGACGAGCCAGGTGATGCCGTAGGCGGTGGCGAAGACGTCGTCGACGCCGTCGATCGGGCCCAGGAACGTGCCGCGGATGAAGCCCAGGACGAGGACCGAGATGCCGACGAAGGGGAACACGCGAGCTCCGATCGCTCCCAGCCGTGCGAAGAGGCCGCGCTGCTGATCCTCGGGCATCGCCACGATCGCCGGGGAGACGAGGAAGTACATCGAGATCGCGTACCCGAACCAGGTGACGCCGAGCAGCACGTGGAGCCATTGCACGGCGAAGAGCAGCCAGTCCATCGGTGCGTTCCAGCTTCGAGATGTGCCGCCGATTGTGGCAGGGACGCGAGCCGGTCCGGGCGAGATGACGACGGGTCGCGAGATCGCGGGCCGGACCGGTGCGTCCGGGGTCAGCCCTCGAGCGCGATGAGGTCGAGCCGGTCGGACGCTTGACCCGCGATCCGCCGCATCTCCGCCAGCATCGCCGCGTGGGGGCTCGCTCGGAACAGGTGACCGGTCACGTCCGAGTCGCCGTCCGGAGTCAGAGACGGATCGGTCCAGCCCTTCCCGCCGTAGCCGACGAATCGGGTCGGCGTGATGTGGACCGGCTGCGAGTACGTATCGACGAACGTCGAGCGATCGAGCTCGGCGCGCGCCATGAGCGCGGCGTACTTGTCGAAGAGCTGATCGGTGATGTGTGTGGCGGTCGGTTCGTCGACGACCGACGCGGTGCCCTCGATGAGCTCGACGTCCCACTCCGCGTCCGGGCGTCCGACGGCGAGCATGACCTCCGGGTGGGCGCGGACGTTGCGGACCTTCTGTGCATTCGGCTTGCTGTAGAGGTCGAACGTCCTGCCGTCCCACGTGAACCACACCGGCACCACGTGCGGGCGGCCGTCCGGGCGGATGCTGCTCAGCCACACCGTGGGCTCGGTGCGCAGGCGTTCCTCGATCGGTACGCGGCCGGCTGGCAGAGAGGACATCGCGGGCGCAGCATACGGCGCGGCCGCGCCATTGGACAGTGCCAATCCCGACATCCGCGCTGTCGGCTATCCGACAGACCTCAGCCTTGGGGGAGGGCGTCCGGTCGCGCCTGGATCGTGGTCCCACCCCAGACGTACGGCCGGCTGGGCTGCATGGCCCGTGCCTTCGGCAGGAACGCGTTGAAGCGATCGTCGTGGTCGTGGGCGGAATGGCCGCTCATGCCGTGGAAGACAGCCAGGATGACGTAGTCCTGCACGCCATCCTTCTCCTGGCTCCCGTACTCGACCCGGGTCAGGGATGCGGATATCAGCGTGCCGTTGGCGTGGAACTCGTCCCAGATCGGGAGCTCCTCGGCGGCGAAGAGCGCCTCGAACTCGGCGGCCTGCTCGGATCGAATGCTGACGACGATCGCGTTCGTCTGGAGACCGGTGGCGTTGATCATGCGCTGCTCCTTCGCTCTTCGCGGGTGACCAGGAATGGGCGCGGACGGCTGCCGGCAGCCGCCGTGGCGAGGAGCTCGGTGAAGCGGCGTTCGCGGGTCTCCTCGCGCTTGGCCGACATCACCCAGTTGATGGCACCGCGCCGGAAGCCCGGAGGCTGCGTGGACCAGTGGGCCCAGGCCGCGTCATCGGCCTTCAGGCGGCGCTGGCGATCGGCGTCGAGCTCGAGCTCGCGCTCGTATGAGTAGCTGGCGTCCTTGCGGCGATCGCGCCCCTCGAAGGCTCGGATGCCGGCCGGATGCATGCGTCCCTCGGCGGTGAGCCGGGCGACCTTGCCGATGTTGATCGCGCTCCAGTTGGACGTCGGGCGCCGGGGGCTGAAGCGCTGCGCGAGCACCTCGTCGTCGACGCGGCGCACCTGACCGTCAATCCAGCCGAAGCACAGCGCCTCGTCGACGGCCTCGACATAGGTCATCGCCGTCTTGGTGGCTCCCTTCTTGTAGAGGCCGACCCACAGCTCGCGCTCGGAGTCGTGGTGCTTCTGCAGCCAGCGCCGGAAGTCAGCGGCCTTCGCGAAGATCCGGAGGTTCGTCGGCTCCATCGGCACCGCCTCCCGTGTCGCAATTTGCAATCCATCTGACAGGCCGGATGTCGACTGCGCGACGCACGGCCTGTCGCGTCGCCCCTATGATCGCGCACAACCTGACATCGCTACGGAGGTTCTCCATGCCTCTCTTCCTGGACGAGCACGAGCACATTCCCGGGTTGACGGCAGTGGCGTTGGCGGACGCGCATGCGAAGGACGTGGAGGTTGGGCCGAAGTACGGGGTCACGTACCTCCGCTACTGGTACGACGAGGCCACCGGGAAGGTCTTCTGCCTCGTGGACGCGCCGACCCCTGACGCCGCGAACGACGTGCATCGCGAGGCACATGGCCTCGTTGCCGACCGGCTGATCGCGGTCCAGGAGGGAGGCTAGTCCCTCCGCCCGGCGCGCTCGACGGCCTGCGCCAGCGAGGCGCGGCGTCCGTCGTCGAGGGAGGCGGTCACGGCGGCCGCGCCGATCCCGTCGTTGAGACCGGCCAGGAACTGGTCGACCTGCGCGAGCGCCGCGACTGAGAGGGGAGACCCCACGGACTCGCGGATGGCTCCGGCGGCGCCGAGCAGGTACGCCGCTCGCGCCGGTCGATCGTCGGCGACTCCGGCCAGCCGCTCGATGACGGTCGCCATACCGATGCGGTCGCCGAGCTGGCTGCGGAGCGCAAGGCTCTCCTGGTAGAGGGACTCGGCCCGCTCGTTTGCGCCCTCCTGGGCCGCGACGTCCCCGAGGTTGGCAAGCACTCGTGCCTCGGCATGGCGATCGCCGGCCTCGCGGTGGATCGCCAGCGCATCGCTGTACCGCCGGGTGGCGGTGGCGAAGTCGCCCCGTCGTCGCGCCACGGCGGCGAGCCTGGTCGAGGCGTGCGCCACCCCCCACCGGTCGCCGAACCGCTCGAAGATGTCGATGGTCTCGGCGTACAGCCGATCCGCCTCAGCCTCCTCGCCGATTCGCGCCGTGAGGTCGGCGAGGTTGATCTGGGTGTAGGCAGCGCCCTGGTGGTCGCCGGCCTCGCGGGCGACCTGGATGCCCTCCGCGTACAGCGTGCGGGCGCGCTCGATGTCTCCCTGCTCGGAGGCGATGTTCGCGAGGTTGCTGCAGGCCGCCGCCACGGCCAGGGGGCGCTCGAGCTCGCGGTTGAGGAGGAGGCTGGCCTCATGGAAGGCGGCGGCCCTGGCATAGTCGCCGCGGTGCGCGGCCAGCACGCCCGCGCCGGTGAGGGCGCTCGCTCGACGGACGGAGACCTCGCCGCCAAGCCGCGAGAGTGCCTGCTCGAGCCACTCGCTCCCCTCGGCCAGGTCGCCGCGAACCTCCCAATAGCGCCACAGGCCGGACGCCAGGCCGAGCTCGGCGTCTGCGCCGTTCGGGTCCTCGTGTGCCCAGCGCATCGCCGCACGCAGGTTGTCCTGATCGGCGGCCAGGCGGGTCACCCAATCCGCCTGGATCGGCCCCGAGAAGAACGCGGGGCGCGCGCGATCGACGAGGTCGACGAACCATGCGAGGTGCCGCGCGTACGTCGCCGGCGCCTCGCCGGAGTCGGCGAGGCGCTCCTGGGCGTAGTCGCGGATCGTCTCGAGCATGCGGTAGCGGGCCTCGACCCCACCCTCGTCCGCGACGAGAAGGGAGCGGTCGACGAGGTGGGCGAGGAGGTCCACGACATCCTCCCTGACCACGACGTCGTCGGTGCACACGGCCTCGGCGGCCTCGATCGAGAAACTGCCCGCAAACACCGCGAGGCGCGGGAAGAGAACCTGCTCCGGCTCGGTGAGGAGCTCGAAGCTCCAATCCATGGTCGCGCGCAACGTTCGGTGCCGGGGCAGTGCGGTGCGGCTGCCGCCGGTGAGGAGGCGGAAGCGGTCGTCGAGGCGCGCGGCGATCTGGGCCGGCGGCAGCGAGCGGATGCGTGACGCCGCGAGCTCCACGGCGAGGGGGATGCCATCGAGCCGCCGGCAGATCTGGACGACGGCGTCGGTGACGGCATCGGTCAGCTCGAAGGTCGGCAGGACGGCTCGCGCGCGGTCCACGAAGAGCCGGACAGCGTCGCTCTCCTTCAGGGTATCGGCCGCTCCGCGAGCGTCGGTCGATGGCAGCGACATCGAAGGCACGGCCATGAGGCTTTCGCCCGGGATGCCGAGCGCCTCACGGCTGGTGGCGAGGACCTGGATCTGGGGACAGCGCCGCATGATGCGATGGGTGATGTCGACGACCGGCTCGATGAGGTGCTCGCAGTTGTCGAGGATGAGCAACAGGCGACGCTCCTCCATCGACTCGATGAGGCTGGTCGGGATATCGGCCCCGGCTCGCTGCTTGACACGGAGCGCGGAGGCGATGGCATCGTCGACGAGCTGGCCCTCCGCCAGCGACGCGAGCTCGATCAGCCACACCCCGTCCGGGAACGACGAGACGAGATGCGCCGCGATCTCGAGGGCCAGCCGCGTCTTCCCGACACCGCCCGGCCCGGTCAGCGTCAGCATCGTCGAGTCGGCCAGGCGCACCTCTGCCGTCTCGATCTCCTGGTCGCGGCCGACGAAGCTCGACAGCTGGCGCGGCAGGTTATTCGGGGTCGTGTCGAGCGAGCGCACGGGCGGGAAGTCGGTCTCGAGGCCGGGCGCGACGACCTGGTAGAGGCGCTCCGGCCCCTCGATCCCTCGCAGGTGATGGAGGCCGAGGTCGGTGAGGCCGACGTCGTCGGGGAGGCCGGTGCCGATGAGGGACCGAGCCGCCTGAGAGACCAGGATCTGGCCCCCGTGTCCCGCACCACAGATTCGGGCGGCGCGATGGACGTCGATGCCGACGTAGCCGGTCTTCGCGCTCAGCGGCTCGCCGGTGTGGATTCCCATGCGAACGCGAACGTCCGCGCCGTCCGGCCAGGTGTGCGTCCCGAGCTCGCGCTGCGCCTCCACGCAGGCGTTGAGCGCCCCGCGCGCCGTACTGAACGAGTAGAACAGCCCGTCGCCCGCGGCGTCGATCCGCGTGCCGCCGTGGCGTGAGGCGGCGCCGTCGACGATGCCGTGATGGTCGGCGATGAGCGTCGCATAGCCATCGCCGAGCCGCTCGAGCAGCAGGGTCGAGCCCTGGATGTCGGTGAAGACGAGGGTGACGGTGCCGGCCGAGAGCCCATCCACGGCCTACCAGCCTCCCGCGTCGCGGACGAGCCGATGCAGGACGCGGCCCGCCACCGTGCGCCGATACTCGGCCGTCGATCGGACGTCGTCGATCGGCTCGAGCTCCTTGCTCAGCGCGTCCGCCGCCGCGTCGGCCGTCTCGCGCGACGGCGGCGAGCCCTCCAGCACCGCCTCGGTCTGGGGGGCGCGGACCGTCGTGGCCGCCACCGAGCCGAGGGCGAGGCGCACGGCGTCCCAGGTGGCTCCCGGCCCCGACCGCCATGAGAGTGCCATGACGACCTTGCTGATGGCCTGCGCTCGCCGTGTCCCGACCTTGCGGAAGCGGACCTGGCGATCAGCCTGGATGGGGACCCGGAGGCGGAGGAGCAGCTCGTCGTCGCGGCGCGCCGTCGCTCGGTAGGCCGGCCAGAAGTCGCCGGCGGCGACGGAGCGCTCGCCCTGGGCCGACCCGAGGACCATCTCGGTGTCGAGGGCCAGGAGGATCGGAAGCGTGTCGCCGGCGGGCGAGGCGTTCACCACGTTGCCACCGATCGTGCCGCGATTCTGGATCTGCGCGGCACCGATCGTCGCGGCCGCTTCCGCCAGGGCGGGGAGGAGCTCCGCGACGACCCGCGAGGTGCGGAGCTCGCTATAGGTCGTCAGGGCTCCGATCTCGAGGACGTCGCCATCGACCCGGATGCCGCGCAGCTCGTCGAGTGCCCAGATGTCGAGGATGCGCTCCGGGGGCTCCCCGATCTCACCGGCTATCTGGACCATGAGGTCGGTCCCGCCGGCCAGGGGCCGCCATGGCGCGCCGTCCGCATCGGCCAGGAGGGCATACGCCGCCTCGAGGCGGCGTGGGGATTCGACGGGCGGCTCGACCGCGTTCGGCATCGGCAGCGTCAGCCGCGCCGCAGGCCGCGGATGATGCGGACGAGCACGAAGAGCCCGATGGCCAGCAGGACCAGCTGGCCCGGCGTGAGCGCCAGGGTGACGTCCCGGTCGTTCACGGCCTGCCGGAGCGACTCGCGTTCGCTCACGACGCCATCCTCGACGCCGCCAGCGCGATGGCCTCGACGATCTTCGTGTATCCGGTGCAGCGGCAGAGGTTCCCCGCGATCGCCTCGCGGATGGCGTCTTCCGTCGGCGACACGCCCGAGGCGAGGAACGCCTCGCCGGCCATCAGCATCCCGGGGGTGCAGATGCCGCATTGCGCTCCGCCCGTCTCCAGGAACGCCTGCTGGAGCACGCCGAGGCGCTCCTCCGTGCCGAGCCCCTCGACCGTGGTCACCGACGTCCCGTCAGCCTGGGCGACCGGGACGAGGCAGGCGTCCACGAGCGCGCCGTCGAGGATCACGCTGCACGCGCCGCACTCGCCCTCGCCGCAGCCCTCCTTCGTGCCGGTCAGGAGGAGATCCTCGCGAAGGACGTCGAGCAGGCGCCGCGACCCCGCGGCCTCGACCTCGACGGGGTCGCCATTGACGGTGAACGCGAAGGTCATCTGGGATCTCCGGGATCGGTGGGGGCGCGGAATGGCATCTCGTCGCCGCCGGCGGGCAGGTCCTCGATCCCCGGGGTGGCCGGCCTGGGCTCCTCGGCGGAGACGCCCGGCGCCGGCAGGTCGACACCGCCGGTCAGGGCGGCGAGGACGCGCTCCGGCGTCGCGGGCAGATCGTGGATCCAGATGCCCGTCGCGTCGTGGATCGCGGCGATGACGGCCGGTGCCCCGACGTCCATCGGCAGCTCGCCGACGCCCTTCGCGCCATGCGGCGCGCCGGAGTACGGCTTCTCGACCAGGATCGAGCGAATCCGGGGTGCGTCGAGCGCGGTCGGGATGAGATAGGTCGCCAGCCGATCGTTGAGGTAGCGGCCATCGACCAGCTTCATCTCCTCGATGGTGGCGTAACCGATGGCCTGGAGGGTGCCGCCCTCGACCTGGCCCTCGGCGAGGACGGGGTGGATGACGCGGCCGATGTCGTCGGCACTGACGCAGTCGCGGACCGTGACCTCGCCGGTGTCCAGGTCGACGTCGACCTTCGCCACGGCGCACGCCCATCCGAACGCCGGGTACGCGTCACCCGTGTAGCGCTTGTCGTCGAACGGCGCCCCGGGGTAGGGGACGAACCGCTCGTCGATCCGCATCGGTCCGGCTTCGCGGTACGAATCGGCGAACGACCGTCCGGTCCGTTCCTCGACCCGATGACGCAGCTTCTCGGCGGCCTTGATAAGGAGCCCGCCGACGACCATGGCGGTGCGCGACGCAACGGTCGGCCCCGAGTCGGGAACGATCGACGTGTCCTGCGGCGCGATCTCGACCTCGCCGAACTCGACGCCGAGCGTGTCGGCCACGAGCTGCGGAAAGATCGTCTTCGTGCCCTGGCCCATCTCCGTCGAGGCGGTGAGGATCCGGATCCGCCCATCATCGGTCAGCTCGACGGACGCGACCGACGCGAGCTTGACCTCTCCGGAACCGGTGAATCCGGCGCCGTGCCAGGCGAGCGCCAGGCCGACGCCGGTCGCCGTTCGAGCGGCGTCGGTGCGGGCCTCGCGCATGGCGCGCGTCTGGGCGTGCGTGCGATCGAAGGCCGATGCCGCCGCCGCCGCCTCGAGCACCTCTGGGCCGCCAACGGACTCGCTCAGGACCTGGCCGGTCGGCGTCGTGTCGCCCTCGCGGTAGACCCATCGGCGGCGCAGGTCGAGGGGCGAGGCGTCGAGCGCCTCCGCGATGCGGTTGATCTGCATCTCGGCGGCGAACTCGGTCTGCGGCGCGCCGAAGCCACGGAACGCGCCGTTCGGCGGCGTGTTCGTGGCCATCGCCCGTCCGGTGATCCGAACGTTCGGGCACCGATACGGGCCGCCCGCGTGGAGCGTCCCGCGTGAGAGGACGACCGGGGTGAGCGTGCAGTACGCCCCGCCGTCCATGATGACCTCGATCTCCTGTGCCACGAGCTCGCCGGTGTCGGAAACGCCGGATCGGTAGCGCACGACGGCCGGATGGCGCTTCGTCGTGGCGCTGATGTCCTCGTGGCGGTCGTAGATCATGCGCACCGGCTTGTGGCACTTCAGCGCCAGGAGCGAGGCGTGGAGGGCGATCATCGACGGGTACTCCTCCTTCCCGCCGAAGCCCCCTCCGGTCTCCGCCTGGACGACGACCGCGAGCTCGTCGCCCATGGCGAGGGCACGCTTCATCGCCTTGTGGATGTAGTACGGGCACTGGAGCGATCCGTGGACCGTCACGCCTCCGTCCTCGCGCGGCACGGCGATCATCGCCTGGTTCTCGATGTACAGCTGTTCCTGGTGGCCGACGCGGTACGTGCCCTCGATCACGAGTGCGGCGAAGTCCATCGCGGCCGCCGCGTCGCCCGACTCGACGGTGTAGTGGGCGAACTGGTGGTCGCTCTCGAGCGGGTCGAACACGGCGGCCAGTCGCTCGGTTCGCAGCCGGACGTGGCGCTTCGCCTCACGCAGCGTGGCGCGGTCCGGCGCGGCGATCAGCGCGCACGGCTCCGCCTGGTGACGGATCTCGCCGCCCACCGGCACGAGGACGGGCTGGTCCTCGTCGATGAGGCTCACGATGTTGTCGCCGGGAATGTCGTCGGCGGTGACGACCACGATGCGCCTCCAGTCGAACGCGTCGTCGAGCTCGATGGCGTCGAGTCGAGCGTGGGGCTCGGTCGATCGGATCGTCGCACCGAACCACGCGCCGGGGAAGACGAGGTCGTCGGCATATTTCGCCGTCCCGGTCAGCTTCGCCGGTCCCTCGCGTCGCAGCGGGGCGAGGGGTACCGCACGACCCGGGGCCGGGGCATCGGTCGGGATGACGAGCGGGTTGGCGTCCGGGGCGGCTACGCCGGGCGGGATGGTGCGTGTGATCAGGCTCGGTCGATCCTCCATCGGCTGAATGCTAGCGCGCCGCCGCGGATTGACGAGACCCGTAGATTGATGGCCGATGAGCTTTCTCGATCGCGCCCGGCAGGCGGCCGAGCAGGCGCGGCAGGCCGCGGCCGAAGGAATCGGGGCGGTGACGACGCCCGAGGCGAAGGCCGAGATGCGCCAGGAAGCCAACCGCGTGGGGCGCGACCTGCGCGGCGCCGCCGGCCACGCCAAGCGCGGCCTCATCACCGCCGTCGAGAAGATCGACCCGGCCGTGCTGGCCGACCTGGTGATCAAGGCGACCGCGGTGCAGGAGATCGCGAACCGCTCGCTTCGCGAGAAGGGCTCGATCTATCGCATCTCGGAGATCACGGTCACGGCGTCGATCCCGCCACAGATCGGCTTCGCCATCGCCCGTGAAGGAGACGAGGCTGAGCCCGTCATGCCCGCCGGCGGGGTCGCATCCAGCGAGCTGGCTGACCGGCTCGCCTCGGACGACGAGGTCGTCGACCTCGAGGGCGACGTGCTCGAAACGCTCCCGGACCCCTCGTCGGAGGGTTGACTCCCGTCAGCCGAGGGTGAGGAGCAGCTCCTCGCCGCGGAGGACGGCATCGGTCCCGCTCCCGCCGTGAGTGCCCTGCTCCCAGGCGTCGTAGAGGGCGCGGAAGGTTGTCGGCGGGATGAGGTCGCTCGCGACCAGCGCGATGAGGGCGTTGTAGGCGGCGAGACGCACCGCATGGGGGACCTCGCCGGCGATGGCGGCCACGGCGAGACGCTCGGCGGCTGATTCGAGCAGATCGAGCCGGTCGGCGGCGGCGACCGCGCGGAGCGCATCGGCCCGCGCCGCGAGGGCTGTGGGCTGCAGGCCGGCGTGCCATGCGGCCATGCGGTCGATCTGCTGCGGCGGCAGGCTTGCAAGCTCGTCGATCAGGGTCTGGACCGCGACCACGGCCACTTCAGCGACGGCGGGCATCCCGTCTCCTCGTCCTCTACGCGACGATCGAGGACGGGCTTGGGCCCCCGGGACGGCGCGAGGTGGCGATTATGCGTGAGTGGTCACGACGCGTCCAGAGCGCACACCAGTGTGGCTGCCCTCCGCCACGACCACCTCACCGCCCACGACCACCCACTCGATACCGTCGGGGAAGCGGCGCGGCTCCTCGTAGGTCGCGTTCGATCGCACCCGGTCGGGGTCGAAGACGACGAGGTCCGCTGCGTACCCGTCGCGGATGAGCCCGCGGCCGGGGACGCCGAGCCGGGCGGCGGGAGCGCCGGTCATGTGGCGCACCGCCTCCTCGAGGCCCAGGACGCCCTCCTCACGCACGAATTGGCCGAGCACGCGAGGGTACGAGCCGTACGTGCGCGGCGACGGCTTCGCGCCGATGAACGTCGAATCGGTGCCGATCATGCCCACCGGATGACGGAGGAAGTCGCGCAGGGTCTCCGTCCACGGACCCGGCGTCACCTGGTTGACGCGGAGATCCTCCTCGATGAGGACGTCGCAGAGCACGTCGACCGCATCGGCTCCCCGTTCGTCGACCAGGTCGCCCAGTGTGCGTCCCTCGAAGGGCACCAGATTCCGGCGCGTGAACGCACCGAGCCGGACGTCGTGCCACGCCCCGCGGCCCGCGTAGAGGACGCCGCGTTCCGCGAGGTCGCGGCGGATGCGCTCGCGGACCGACGCATCGGCGAGGCGTTCCTTCGTCGCCACCGGGCCGCCGGCCTGCACCCAGGGCGGGATCATGATGAGGAGGCGGGTGCTTGCCCACTCGTACGGGTAGCAGTCGAACGTCACGTCGAGCCCCGCGGCGCGCGCGTCGTCGACGAGGGCGAGCATCGGCTCCGGACCGCCGGGGAACGTCTGCCGGTGATAGAAGTGCGTGATGTGCGCAGGACCGTCGCCGCGACGGCCGATCTCGATGGCCTCGCGGAACGGGTCGAGGTACCGGTCACCGAGCGCGTACCGGACGTGCGTGTGGTAGAAGCCGCCGTGGGCCGCGGCCTCGTTCGTCAGCTCGGCAAGCTCATCGGTGCCGGCGAACGCGCCCGGCGGATAGTCGAGCCCCGACGAGACACCCATGGCGCCCTGCGTCATGGCCTCCCGCAACATGGCGCGCATGTCGGCCAGCTGCGCCGGCGTCGCCTCGACCTCGTCCCAGCCGACCGCCGCGATGCGCAGCGCGCTGTTCCCGACCAGCAGCGCGAGATTGACCGATGGGCGCAGCGCCTCCAGCCGCTCGAAGTAGCCCTCGACGCTCGACCAGTCGTAGGGTCGGGCCTCCACGGGCGCGCCGTCGAGCCCGGCGTTCATGTGGACCAGCGCCTCGAGATCGGCTGGATCGGGGATCGGTGCGTACGACAGCCCGTCGACGCCGATGACCTCGGTCGTCACGCCCTGGCGCACCTTCGGCTCGTGGAGCGGGTCGGCGAAGATCATCAGGCCCGAGTGGCTGTGGAGGTCGATGAAGCCGGGCGCGACGATCCTGCCGGTCGCGTCGATCCGCCTGGCGACGTCCTCGTCGTCGACGGCATCCCGAACGATCTCCAGCCGGCCGCCGCGCACGCCGACCGCTGCGGGATAGCCAGGCGAGCCACTGCCGTCCACGATCGTCCCGTTCTCGACGACGAGGTCGAACTGGGTCACGCGGGCGGCGCCCAGCTCTGGAGCTCGACGGCATTGCCCTCCGGGTCGGCGACGTAGCACCACGTCACGCGCCGCCCGTCGGCCGTCGCGAGGGTGACGATCTCGCCGATGGCACGGCCTCCCGTGTCGAGGACGAGGCGCCGGGCGCTGTCGACGTCGTCGACGGCGAAGGCGATGTGGCCCCAGCCGGGTCGGTCGATCGTCCGATCCGCTCGGCCATCCGTCGAGGCGAACGTGTAGATCTCGAGCGTCGGTCCGTCGATGCCGTGACCGGGGAGTCGGAGGTGGACTCCCTGGAGCGCGGCGTCCGGGACGGCGGTGCCGCGCTCGAGGTCGGCGCCGCCGTAGTCGCGCTCGGGTGGGACGCGCACGCAGCCGAAGAGCTCCTCGTACCAGGCGGCCAGCCGGCGCCAGTCGCGGGCGATGAGGTTCGTGTGGCCGTATCGGGTGCCCGGGATGGGATCGGTCACAGGGTGTCCTCCGCGGAGCCGATGGCCTCGACCTCGTGACTGGTCACCCGCCGAGTATAGGAACGGGCTACTTGCCGATCGTCACCGACTCGAGCACCGGGGTCGACATCTGCAGCGTTCCCCGGAAGTTCAGAATGCGCGGATGCGGAACGCCGCCGTCATCCTCGCCGCCGGTACGTCGACGCGGTTCGGTGCTCGGAAACAGGATGTCCGCATCGACGGCCGCCGCATGGTCGACATCATCGCGGCAACGGCGGCGGAGGCCGGTCTCGACCCCGTCCTGGCGGTGATTCCGCCGGGCTTCGATGTGGCCCCGGCCGTCACGCGCGTCGTCAACGAACGGCCGGAGGCGGGCATCAGCCGCTCGCTTCGGCTCGGGGTCGACGCCCTTCCCGAGCAGGTGGACGCGGCTGTGATCCTGCTCGGAGACGAGCCGCTCGTGGATGCCGGGATCCTGCGCCGGCTCGCTGCCGCCGGCGATCGGGGCGCCAAGGTCGTCGCGGCGCGATCCGGCGACCGCATCGGCCCGCCGGTCCTCCTGCGACGCGAGGCCTTCGGACTCGTCCACCGTGCGACGGGGGATCACGGTCTCCGCGAGCTCCTGCGCGGCATCCGTGGGCTCGTCACGGTCGCCCTGCCACAGCCCCCGCTCGACGTGGACACGCAGGCGGACCTCGACACGCTGCTGACGCTCCGGCGCGACCGTCGCGATCGGTAGAATCGGTCACATGTTCGATTTGGTCAGGGTCGCCCGATGACGATCGAGCGCATCACGAGCGCCGAGGTCGCCGAGGAGGAGCGTCAGCTCGAGACGACCGTTCGCCCGCGCCGCCTTGACGAGTTCGCGGGCCAGGATCGGATCAAGGAGAACCTGGCCATCCTCATCGACGCGGCCCGGCATCGGTCCGAGCCGGTCGATCACGTGCTCCTGTACGGCCCGCCCGGGCTCGGCAAGACGACGTTGGCGAACATCGTCGCCGCGGAGATCGGAGCCCAGATCCGCACGACATCCGGCCCCGCCATCGAGCGCGCCGGCGATCTGGCGGCGGTGCTCACCAGCCTCGGCAGCGGCGACGTCCTCTTCATCGACGAGGTTCATCGCCTCAGCCACACGGTGGAAGAGATTCTCTACCCGGCCATGGAGGACTTCGCGCTCGACGTCGTGCTCGGCAAGGGTCCCGGCGCCCGCACGGTGCGACTCCAGATCGAGCACGTGACGGTCATCGGCGCCACGACCCGGGTGGGGAGCATCACCGGCCCGTTGCGCGACCGGTTCGGGGTCACCTACCGGCTCGACTACTACACCATCGCGGAGCTCGAGCGCATCCTGCGCCGCTCGGCCGAGATCCTTGACATCTCGATCACTGACGACGCGGCTACGCTCGTCGCGCGGCGCTCGCGCGGGACGCCGCGCATCGCCAATCGGCTGCTCAAGCGCGTGCGCGACTACGCGCAGGTCCGAGGTGGGGGAGACGAGACCGTGACGGGCGAGCTGGCGACCGACGCGCTCGGCCTGCTCGAGATCGACGACCGCGGCCTCGACGCCATGGACCGCCAGCTGCTGCGCGCGATCGCGGAGCACCACGGCGGCGGGCCGGTCGGCCTCGCGACGATGGCCGCGACCGTGTCGGAGCCGATCGAGACGATCGAGGACGTCGTCGAGCCGTATCTCATGCAGATCGGCCTGCTGGCCCGGACGCCGCGCGGCCGCCAGCTCACCGCGTCGGGCTGGCATCACCTCGGCCTGGTGGCGCCGTCCGGCACGCCCGCGGTCCAGCCCGGCCTCTTCGACGGCTGACCGATGAGCCCGGAGATCGGGCGGATCCTCATCGTCGTCGGCATCGTCCTGGTCGTCGTCGGCGGCCTTGCCGTGGTGGGCGTGCGGCTCCCCTTTGGCCGCCTTCCGGGCGACATCGCGATCGAGGGCGAGCACGGCGGCATCTACATCCCGCTGGGGTCGATGATCGTGATCAGCGTGATCCTCACCATCGTCGCCAACTTCCTGCTACGGCGCTGACCCGCGGCGCGCGGAAATCGGCGCGGCGGGCCGCCCCAGCGGAGTAGTCTGCGCGGCGGCACCGGTGCCCAACGAGGTGTCGGGTCCCGAAGTGCCCTGGACCGGAGGGTGAACCGCGTGGCGGTAGAGGCATCGGAGGTACCCAGGGGCGAAGCGCCGCCGGCAGCGCAAGGCGGCTTCGACTCCTACTTCAAGCTCACTGAGCGGGGGACCACTCTCGGGCGCGAGGTTCGCGCCGGCCTGGCCACGTTCATGGTCATGGTCTACATCGTGTTCGTGAACGCGAACATCCTGGGGGCGGCCGGCCTCGACCCGGCCGGCGTGGCGGCGGGTACGGCGCTCGTCGCCGGCCTGCTGAGCATCCTCATGGGGCTCGTCGCGAACGTCCCGATCGCCCTCGCCGCGGGGCTCGGCATCAATGGCGCGGTGGCCTTCGGCCTCATCCTCGGCCAGGGTCTCTCCCCGGCCGGCGCGATGGGCGTCATCGTCCTCGAGGGCCTCGTCGTCCTGCTGCTCGTCGCGGTCGGCCTGCGCGAGGCGGTGATGAATGCGGTCCCGATGAGCCTGAAGCGCGCCATCGGAGTTGGGATCGGCCTCTTCATCCTGTTCATCGGACTCGTGGATGCCGGGCTGATCATCAACGCCCCCGACGCGTCCGGTCCGGTACCGGTGCAGTTCGTCTTCCCGAACACCGCGCAGCTCGGCGTGTTCCTCGTCGGGCTCCTGCTGACGATCGTCCTCTACGTCCGGAAGGTCCCGGGGGCCCTGATCATCAGCATCGTCCTGACGGCGATCCTTGCGTTCGTGACCGGCGTCACCCAGGCGCCGGAGTCCTTCGAGATCGCTCCGAACTTCAGCACGCTCGGCCAGTTCGACGTGACCGAGGCCTTCACGGTGCTGGGCGTGACCGCGGCGATCCTCACGATCTTCGCGTTCATGCTCACCGACTTCTTCGACACGATGGGGACGGCCACCGGCATCGCCGAGCAGGCCGGGCTCGTGGACGAAGACGGCAAGATCCCGGGGATCGGCCGGCTCCTGCTGGTCGATTCGCTCGCCGCCGCCGCCGGCGGTGCCGCCGGGGTGAGCTCCAACACCTCGTACATCGAGAGCGCCGCGGGCGTCGCCGAGGGTGGGCGAACCGGCCTGACGGCCGTCATCGTCGGCATGCTGTTCCTGGTCGCCATCCTCGTGTCGCCGCTGGCACCCCTCATCCCGTTCGTGGCGACCGGCCCGGTCCTCGTGCTCGTCGGCTACCTCATGGCCACGATGCTCAAGGACATCGACTTCGTGAACGTCGAGGACGGGCTGCCGGCCCTGCTCACGCTCATCCTCATGCCGCTCACGTTCAGCATCACGAACGGGATCGGCGCCGGCTTCATTGTGTGGGTGCTCATCAAGGTCGCACTCGGCAAGTTCGGCGAGATCCACTGGCTCATGTGGCTGGTCTCGCTGGCCTTCGTCATCTACTTCGCGCAGGCACTGCTCCCGGGCGGCATCTTCGCCTGAGAACAGCCTACTGACCGATGCGCCCGGCCGGTCCGTCCGGCCGGGCGTTACCGTGTCAGGCGTGAGCGAGCTCCGCCTGCGCGTCGACGACTTCGGCTACGAGCTTCCGCCCGAGGCCATCGCCCAGGTTCCGGCCGAGCCGCGCGACGCGTCCCGACTCCTCGTCCTCGATCGCGCCACCGGCGAACTCAGCCACGGGCGATTCCGTGACATCGGGATCTGGCTGAGGCCCGACGACCTCCTGGTCGTCAATGATTCGCGCGTCATCCCGGCCCGGCTGCGTGGCATCCGCGCGGGCGGCGGCGCGGCCGAGATCCTCGCCCTCCGCCCTCTCCCGGACGATCCCCAGCGATGGGAGGCGCTCGTGCGCCCCTCGCGTCGCCTGCCGCAGGGCTCGCACCTCGAGCTGGCAACCGGTGCCCGGATCGAGGTGGGGGAGCGCCTCGGCGACGGCACGCGCGCGGTCCGCTTCGATGGCGATCCCGTCGCCATCATGGCCTCTGCCGGCGAGATGCCCCTCCCGCCCTACATCCACGATCGATCGGCGCCGCCGGATCGGTACCAGACGGTGTATGCCCGGCCGCCCGGCTCAGCGGCGGCGCCGACGGCCGGTTTGCACTTCACGCCCGAGCTCCTCGCCTCGCTCGATGCAGCCGGCGTGCGTCGGGCATCGGTGACGCTCCACGTCGGGCTCGACACCTTCCGCCCGCTGGAGGGCGAGTTCGTCGACGAGCACCGCATCCACCGCGAGTGGTACGAGATCCCAGCCGAGACGCGGCAGCGTGTCGCGGAGGCGGAGCGCGTCGTGGCGGTCGGCACCACCGTCGTCCGGGTGCTCGAGACGGCCGCCCGCTCCGGCGCCTCGTCGGGCTGGACGGACCTCTACATCACGCCCCCGCACCCATTTCGTGCCGTCGGCGCGCTCATCACGAACTTCCATCTGCCACGCAGCTCGCTGCTGCTGCTTGTCACCGCCTTCGTCCAGGCCGGAATGCGCGGTGCGGACCCGTTCGCCGCGCGAGATCGCCTGCTGGCGGCGTATGCGGAGGCCCTGGGGGAGGGCTATCGGTTCTTCAGCTTCGGCGACGCGATGCTGATCGTCTGACGACGGCTAGGACTGATCGTCCGAGCGGGTCGGGATCGCCTCGCGCTCCTCCTCGGAGAGCGGCAGGATCTCCTCGTCCTCGCCGATCGGAACGGCCGTTGCCAGAGGCGCCTCACCGGCCTTGCGGGTCTCCGGCTCCGCGGGAGCCTCCTCGGCGGGCTCGTCCCCGGTGTCATCGGACGGCCCCGGTGCTTCGGCCTTCGGCTCGGTCCCATCCGTCGGACCAGCCGGCCCTGGTGTGGCGGGTGGAAGCGGGCGCGGCCCACCGGGGATGACGCCGGGCACGTCGGAGGACACACGGCCTGCCGGCACGCCGAACGGCTCGGCCATCACCGCGCAGACTCGAGCCAGGTCGCACAGCGCCTGGCCAAGATCGTTCGACTCGGTCGCGGCCTCGAAGTGCGGGTGGTGGAGGCGGAACGACCAGCGCGTGCGGTGCTCTCGGGCCCAGAGGCGGAACGTGTCGGCCCGCAGCTCGACGCCGCGCAGGACCTGCCAGGGGTACATGAGCATCGCGAGACGGTAGCGGGCGGAGGAGCCGAACGGGGCATAACGGTGATCGAGAAGGCCGATCTCGGTGGCGACCATCACCCGGCGCTCGTCACCCTCGGTGCCGGCCTCGAGCGCGTAGACGGCGAGATCCTCGACTCCGAGGCCCTCGAGCTCAAGCGCGATCCATTCCTTGACCTCTTCGTTCAGGAACGGCATGCGCGGCCACTCGGTCAGTCGCACCCTGCGGTCACCTCTCCGTAGTGCACGTACCCTATCCTCTCCGGCGGTGTCAACGCCCGCCCCGATAGCCTATTCCTTCAGGTCGACCCCGGTCGGGCAAGCCCGGCTCGGCAGGATCGAGACGACCCACGGACCCGTCGACACGCCCCAGTTCATGCCGGTCGGCACCCAGGCGACGGTGAAGGCCCTCTCGCCGGATGATCTCCATGCCGCCGGCGCCCAGATGATCCTCGGAAACACGTATCACCTCAACCTGCGCCCAACCGCCGAGCGCATCGCGAGGCTGGGCGGGCTGCATCGGTTCATGGCCTGGGGTGGACCGATCCTGACCGATTCGGGCGGCTTCCAGGTCTTCTCGCTCGCCGATCGTCGACGCGTGGACGATGACGGGGTGACGTTCACCTCCCACCTCGATGGCTCGAGCCACAGGCTCACACCCGAACGGGCGATGGAGATCCAGGCGCTCCTCGGGTCCGACGTCGCGATGGTCCTCGACGAGCTCGTCGACCCCCGATCGGGCCGGGACCGGGTGGCCGAGGCGACGGAGCGAACCCATCGCTGGGCCGAGCGCTCGTTGGCGGCCCGCGGCCGTCCCGACCAGGCGGTCTTCGGCATCGTGCAGGGCGGTGTCGACCCCGAGCTGCGGCGCGCATCATCGGCGGCGATCCTCGCGCTGCCGTTCGACGGCATCGCGGTCGGCGGCCTCTCGGTGGGGGAGTCGAAGGCCGAGATGGCGGCCACGCTCGACGTCGTGGCCGAGGCGCTCGGCGATGACCCGCGACCACGCTACCTCATGGGCGTCGGGTCACCGGCCGACTTCTTCGCCGCCGTCGAGCGCGGGGTCGACCTCTTCGACTGCGTGCTTCCAACCCGCGTCGCGCGCACCGGACAGGTCTGGACCGATGCCGGCCGCCTCAACCTGCGCAACGCCGCCTTCCTCGACGACCCGGAGCCGATCGACGCCGGCTGCGCCTGCGAGGCCTGCCGCATGCACTCACGCGCCTACCTGGCACACCTGTTCCGCGCCCGGGAGCTCCTCGCCTACCGGCTGGCGACGATCCACAACGTGACCTGGACCCTCGAGCTCATGCGCCGCCTGCGGGCCTCGCTCACCGATGGCTCGTTCCGCGCACTGCGCGCCTCGGTGGGGGCAGCCTTCGCTCGATGAATCGAGCCGTGCTCACGTGAGCGACGATCTGCGTGACGGATCCGCGCTCCATCGAGAGCTGGTACGCACGAGGCGCCCCGCGACGCGGAGCTCGCGCTGCCGGAGGCTCAATCTATCGAGGAATTGCGGCGTGGGCACTGCTTCCCGTGCCTTCGCCGCGATCGATCGAGATCGCCGACGCACCATCCGTATGACGATGTATGACATCGGTGTAGAATGCAATCGCGACAGTGAGGTGTCACGAGCCGAGCGTAGAATCGACCCGCACCGGCGATAAGCAGCCGGTAAGCGCTGGGTAAGGGCGGGCGACGCATGATCGACGCCAGCTCGACCGGCTCACGGACCCGGCACATCCAACGGGGAGGTTGAGCTGATGGCAAAGGGCCGAGATCGACCACGCAGGGAGCCGAAGCGCAAGGCAAAGGAGAAGGCTCCGAAGAACCAATCGGTGACCCCGACGTATCAACCGCCGATGCGCCAGGTCGAGGTCATCAAGCCGCACCGCAAGGAGCGCGAACCTGAGCCCGGCGCGCCGGAAGGCGACGAGGAGTGAGCTGACCGCCACCGGGGCCCCAGCATCGCAACAGGAGCGAAACGGAACGATGGAAGCACCGGTGGCCGCCACCCCCAGCCCGGCGACGAAGAACGGAGACGGCGAGCGCGTGCGCGCGGTCGACGCCGCGATCCTCCAGATCGAGAAGCAGTTCGGGCGTGGCTCGATCATGCGGCTCGGGGATCGGGAGGCCCAGAACATCCCGGCCGTCTCGACCGGATCGGTCGCGCTCGATCTCGCCCTCGGCGTGGGAGGCGTGCCGCGCGGCCGGATCAGCGAGATCTACGGCCCGGAGTCCAGTGGCAAGACGACCCTCTGCTACCACGTCGCGGCGAGCGCCCAGGCGAAGGGCGGGATCGTGGCCTTCATCGACGCCGAGCACGCCCTGGATCCGGGCTATGCGAAGAACGTCGGCGTCAACGTCGACGAGCTGCTGGTCAGCCAGCCGGACACCGGTGAGCAGGCACTCGAGATCGCGGAGACCCTGATTCGGAGCGGGGGAGTGGACGTCGTCATCGTCGACTCGGTCGCTGCGCTCGTGCCGCGCGCCGAGATCGAGGGCGACATGGGCGACAGCTTCGTGGGCCTCCAGGCACGGCTCATGAGCCAGGCCCTCCGCAAGCTGACCGGCGCCATCAACCGCAGCCAGACGGCGCTCATCTTCACGAACCAGCTGCGCGAGAAGATCGGCGTCATGTTCGGCAACCCCGAGACGACGCCCGGCGGCCGGGCCCTGAAGTTCTACGCCAGCGTGCGGATGGACATCCGCCGCATCGAGACCCTCAAGACCGGGACCGATGCGATCGGCAGCCGCACCCGCGTCAAGGTCGTGAAGAACAAGGTGGCCTCGCCCTTCCGGGTCGCCGAGTTCGACATCATGTACAACGAGGGCATCAGCCGCGAGGGCGGCCTGCTCGACGTCGGCATCGCGGCGGGGATCCTGTCGAAGACCGGCGCCTGGTTCAACTATGGCGACACCCGCCTCGGACAGGGCCGCGAGAACGCGCGCGACTTCCTCAAGCAGAACCCTGAGATCGCGCAGAGGATCGACGACGAGATCCGTGGCAAGGTCGCGAGCATCGAGGTCGGGCCCGAGGGCATCAGCGAGGCGGAGTAGGGCGCCAGGCTCCCGCGCGTGCCCGACCGATCCTCCCAGGCGCCCCGGACGCGAGGCCGACGCCGGCCGCCTGCTCAGCCGCCCGAGCCAACGCCGGCCATCGAGGTCGCCGTGCGCTACCTCGGAACGCGCCCGCGGACTCGCTGGGAAGTGGATCGGCGCCTGCGTCGCGCGGGCGTCGGGACCGCCGAGATCGAGGCCGTCCTGGCCCGCCTGACCCAGCTCGGCTACCTGGACGACGCCGCGTTCGCGCGATGGTGGGGCGAGCAGCGCGACCGGCACGGCCCGCGCGGGCGGCGGATGATCGAGGCCGAGCTGCGCCAGCACGGTGTGCCGCGCGAGGTCGTCGAAGCGTATCGCCAGGAGCACGCGGCGCCGGAGCGACGCGCGGAGGACGAGAGGGTTCCGTCGAGCGAGGCCGAGCGGGCTCGCGACGCGCTGCAACGGCATCTCCGCGGCCGTCCGCTTCCGGACGATCCGAAGGCGCGACAGCGGATCGGCATGTACCTGATGCGGCGCGGCTTCGATCCCGACGTCGTGCGATCTTCCCTGCGTGAGGCAGGCGCCGACACGAACGACGAAGTACCCTGAAGCGCACACGACCGCACGAGATCGGAGCCCTGGTCAGCAGCAGCGCCACGACCCCGGACGAATACCTCGCCCGCCTCCCCGACGAACGCCGCGAGGCCCTCACCGCCGTGGCCGAGGTGATCCGTAGCAACCTGCCTGACGGCTATCGGGAGGGGATGCAGCACGGGATGATCGGTTGGTACGTTCCACTCGAGACGTTCTCCGACACGTACAACGGCCAGCCGCTCGGGCTGGTGGCCCTCGCCAGCCAGAAGGGCTACATGTCGCTCTATCTCAACAACGTGTACGGCGACCCTGACGCCGAAGCGTGGTTCCGCCGGCGGTACGCGAAGTCCGGCAAGAAGCTCGACATGGGCAAGAGCTGCGTGCGCTTCAAGCGCCTGGACGACCTCGCGCTCGACGTCATCGGCGAGTCGATCGCCCGCAGCGAGCTGGAAACCTATCTGGCGCACTACGTGCAGGCACGCGGGTCATCGCGCACCACTCGCAGGACCCCCGACCGATGAAGCTCGCCGACTGGCTCGACGAGTACCGCGCACTCAGCCCGGACGCCGTGCAGCGCACCGTGGCCGAACCGGACGACGACTGGCAGGAGCCGGAGCTCATCGCATCGCCCGACCGGCCGCGCGACGTCAGCCCTCGGTGGCGTGAGCGTGCGCGAGTGGTCGGATACGGCCGGCCGACGTCGCTCTGACCGCGTCGCCGATGCGCTACGCCCTCATGACCGAGCCCCAGCAGGGGCTCAGCTACGACGAGATCCTGGCGGTCGCCCGCACCGCCGAGGAATCCGGCATCGAGGCCTACTTCCGATCTGATCATTACGCCAGCTTCCCGGGTGGGGAGGGGCTGCCGACAACCGACGCGTGGACGACGCTGGCCGGGCTCGCCCGGGAGACGACGACGATCCGTCTGGGCGTACTCGTGTCGCCGGTCACGTTCCGGATCCCCGGCAACCTGGCGAAGGTGATCCAGACCGTCGACGAGATGAGCGACGGGCGCGTCGAGGCCGGATTCGGCGCGGGTTGGAACGAGTCCGAGCACGGGCAGCTGGGCATCCCGTTCCCGCCGATCGGCGAGCGCTTCGACATGCTCGAGGAGCAGATGGCGATCATCCACGGCCTCTGGACGGAGCCGGACGGCTGGTCGTATGCCGGCAAGCACTGGACGGTCAGCAGCTCGAAGCAGCACGGACCGATCTCGCGCGGCGGGCGACGCCACCCGCACATCCTCTTCGGGGGCAAGGGCGGCCCGCGGCTGGCGGGGCTCGTGGCGCGTTACGGCGACGAGTTCAACCTGAACTCGGCCTCCCCGGACGACGCCCCCGATGCGTACGGGAGGATTCGAGCGGCGTGCCGGGAGGTCGGTCGCGACCCCGACGAGATCGTGCTTTCGGCCATGACCGGCGTCCTCGTGGCCGAGACGGAGGACGAGGTTCGGGCCCGCGTCGCCGACCTTCTCGCGGCGCTGGGACGGGGCGTGGATGACGCCGACGCGTGGCTCGCGGACCGTCGCCGGCGCTGGATCATGGGCACGCCGGAGCAGGCGATGGAACGGGTCCGAGCCCTCGAGGCGACCGGCATGCAGCGCGTCATGCTCCAGGACTTCCTGCCGCGCGATCTCGACCACGTTCGGCTCATGGGCCGCATCTTCCGGGGCTGACCCTCCGCCCTGCCGCCCCGGCGGGCACCGATGGAGGATTGCGCTACACTCGCGCTTTCCGGGTCTCAATCGGACCCATCGCCGACACCGACCAGGCGCTCGCACGGGCGGGCGCGATCTCGCCCATCAGGGCTCCAACTTCGGGGGAGCCGCCAATATGCCTGAACCAGTCGTCGTCATCGTGGCGGCGGTCGCCGCCGTCATCGGCCTCCTGCTCGGGTTCTTCGCGCGCCGGCTCATGGCGAGCAACGCGATCAAGCACGCCGAGCAGTACTCACAGCGCATCGTTGCCGAGTCCCGCGCCAAGCAGAAGGAGATCGTCCTCGAGGGCAAGGACGAGGCGCTCCAGCTGCGTCGCGCGGCCGAGGAAGAGGCGCGCGAGCAGCGCGCCAACCTGCAGCGCTCCGAGCGCCGCCTCCTGGACCGGGAGGAGGCGCTCGATCGCAAGATGGCCACGTTCGAGGAGCGCGAGGCGGCGCTCGCCGGCCGCCAGGCGGAGCTCGAGGGGGAGCGCAGCCGGCTGGCAGAGCTCCACCAGCGCCAGGTCGTCGAGCTCGAGCGCGTCTCCGGCCTCACCGCCGCCGAGGCGCGCCATACGCTCTTGCGCCAGATCGTGGACGAGGCCCAGGCCGAGGCGCAGCAGCGGGTCCGGGACATCGAGCGCCACGCGCAGGAGGAGGGCGACGAGCGTGCGCGCCGGATCCTGACGACCGTCATGCAGCGCATCGCGGCCGATCACACCAGCGAGGCGACGATCACCGTCGTGAGCCTTCCGAACGAGGAGATGAAGGGTCGCATCATCGGTCGCGAGGGCCGCAACATCCGCGCACTCGAGCAGGCCACGGGGGTCGACCTGATCATCGATGACACGCCGGAGGCGGTCGTCCTCTCCGGCTTCGACCCGGTCCGCCGCGAGGTCGCGCGGATGGCGCTGACCAAGCTCATCGGCGACGGCCGCATCCATCCCGGCAGGATCGAGGAGACGGTCGCCAAGTGCCGCTCCGAGATCGAGGTGGTCATGCGCCAGGCCGGCGAGCAGGCCGCCTACGACGCCGGCGTGCCGGGCCTCCACCCCGAGCTCATCAAGCTCATCGGCCGGCTCAAGTACCGCACCAGCTACGGCCAGAACGTGCTGAACCACAGCATCGAGACCGCGCGGCTCTCGGGGCTGCTGGCGGCCGAGATCGGCGCCAACGTGGCCGAGGCGAAGCAGGGGGGCCTGCTTCACGACATCGGCAAGGCGGTCGACCACGAGGTCGAGGGACCGCACGCCAGCATCGGCGGCGAGATCGCCGCGCGCTATGGCGTGACGCCCGTCGTCTGCAACGCCATCGCGGCGCACCACCAGGAGGTCGAGCAGGACTCCGTGGAAGCCACCGTCGTCCAGATCGCCGATGCCATCAGCGCCTCGCGGCCCGGCGCGCGGGGTGAGAGCCTCGACAACTACGTGAAGCGGCTTGACGACCTCCAGCAGATCGCCCTCAGCTTCCCGGGAGTGGAACGCTGCTTCGCCATCCAGGCCGGGCGCGAGATCCGGATCCTGGTCCGGCCCGAGGACGTGGACGACCTGGCCTCGAGCCGGCTGGCGCGTGACGTCGTGAAGAAGATCGAGGAGCAGCTCTCGTATCCGGGCCAGATCAAGGTGACGGTCATCCGCGAGACGCGCTCGATCGACTACGCCCGGTGAGCCCCGGAGCTGGCAGCATCCGCATCTGCGTCATCGGCGACATCATCGGCAAGCCCGGGAGGCTGGCGGTGCTCCACGAGCTGCCGGACCTGCGTCGCGAGCTCGAGATCGACATGGTCATCGCCAACGGCGAGAACACCGCCGCCGGCGCCGGGCTGACGCCATCGCTGGCGGAGGAGCTGCTCGACGGCGGCATCGACGTCATCACCAGCGGCAACCACATCTGGGACAAGCGCGAGATCTACGACTACCTCGACACCGATCGACCCGTCCTGCGCCCGATCAACTACCCGGACGAGACTCCCGGCCGCGGCTGGCTCGTGCATCGGACCGATGCCGGCGCGGAGGTCGCGGTCATCAACGCCATGGGGCGCGTGTTCATGAACCAGCTCGACTCGCCGTTCACGAAGATCGACGAGCTCCTCGACGGCGCCGCCGAACCGCTGCCCGCGGTGCGGATCCTCGACTTCCACTGCGAGATCACCTCGGAGAAGAACGCCATGGGCTGGTACCTCGACGGACGGGTCAGCGCCGTCGTCGGGACCCATACCCACGTGCCGACGGCCGACGCGCGGGTCCTGCCGGAGGGGACGGCCTACGTCAGCGACATCGGGATGACCGGCCCGCGCGACTCGATCATCGGCTTCCGGCTCGACACCGTGCTGCCGCGCTTCACCCGGCACCTGCCGACGCGCTTCGCCGTCGCGGACGGCCCGGTGAGCTTCAACGCGGTCGTCATCACCGTGGACATCGAAACCGGCCGCGCCAGCGACATCGAGCGGGTGCAGCGCCTCGTCGAGGTGTGAGCGGCCCACCGCTGCTCGGCATCGTGGGGCCGACGGCCTCGGGCAAGACCGACCTGGCGCTGGCGCTTGCGCTTGCGCGCCGCCTGCCGGCCGAGGTCCTCGTGGCGGACTCGCGCCAGGTGTACCGCGGCATGGACGTCGGGACCGCGAAACCGGATGCCGCGGCGCGCGCCGCTGTGCCGCACCACCTGCTGGATCTCGTCGACCCCGACGAGCCGTTCACCGTCGCGCACTGGGTGCAGGCCGCACGCCGGCTGATCCCGGAGATCGCGTCCCGGGGACGCCTGGCGATGGTCGTCGGAGGCACCGGGCTCTACGTCTCCGCGCTGGTCGACGGCCACGACTACGCCAGCCAACCGTGGTCGCCGCAGGTCCGCGCCCGCCTGGCGGATGAGCTCGACACCGAGGGATTGGAGCCGTTGGCCGCACGCCTGCGTCGCCTCGACCCGACGACCACCGTCGACCTCCGCAACCCGCGCCGCGTCCTCCGGGCGCTCGAGCGGGCCGAGGTCGGGGGTGGGGGAGTCGTGCCGCATGCCACGCCCTACGCCGGTGCGGTGACGCTCATCGGCCTGCAACGTCCGCGCGACGTCCTCTACCGGCGGATCGATGCGCGCGCGGAGGCGATGTTCACTGATGGCGGGCTGCTCGAGGAGGTGCGCGGGCTGCTCGACGCGGGCTACTCGCCGGACCTGGGACCGATGAGCGGGCACGGCTACCGCGAGGCGGCGGCCCACCTGGCGGGGGAGTGGCCGCTGGAGGAGGCGATCGAGGTCACCCAACGACGAACGCGGCAGTACGCCAAGCGGCAGCTCAGCTGGTTCGGCCGTGACCCCCGCATCCAATGGCTGGACGCCGGCGACGGTCCGGCCGATGCCCCGGCCCTCGTCGACGCCGCGGTGGATGCCGCGAGGGCGGCCGGGTACCATTGATCGAACAGATGTCCGAACGCGCCCGCATGATCGACCTCACCACCCCGGTCGAGCGCGCCTTCCTCATCGGTCTCGACGATCCTGGCGATGGTCGCTGGCCGGTGGGCCGCTCGCTCGACGAGCTCGCCGCGCTCTCCGAGACGGCGGGCGCGACCGTCGTGGGGTCGGCCTTCCAGCGGCGTGCCGCTCCGGACCCGGTCTGGTACTTCGGCAAGGGCCGCGCTGCCGAGCTTGTCGACGAGAAGGCGGCGACCGATTTCAACGTCCTCGTCGTCGACGACGAGCTGGCGCCGAATCAGCAGCGCAGCCTCGAGAAGCTGCTCGACTGCAAGGTCATCGACCGTTCCGCGCTGATCATCGACATCTTCGCGCGGCACGCGCGCACCAAGGAGGGCCGCCTCCAGGTCGAGCTGGCCGCGCTCGAGTACCACCTCCCGCGCCTCACGCGCCTCTGGACGCACCTCTCGCGTACCGGCGGCGGGATCGGGACCCGGGGGCCGGGCGAGAGCCAGCTCGAGACGGACCGCCGGCTCATCCGCGAGAGGATCAAGAAGGTCAAGGCCGACCTCGGCGATGTGACTCGCCACCGCGCGACCGCAACGCGTCAGCGTGAGCGGAACGAGGTCGCCACGGTGGCCCTGGTCGGCTACACGAACGCCGGCAAGAGCACGCTCCTCAACGCGCTGGCCGATGCCGACGTCTACGCCGCCGACATGCTCTTCGCGACCCTCGATCCCACGAGCCGCCAGGTCGGGCTGCCGAGCGGGCAGGAGGTCGTCGTGACCGACACCGTCGGCTTCATCAACAAGCTGCCACATGACCTCGTCGACGCCTTCCGCGCGACGCTGGAGGAGGTCATGCGCGCCGACCTGCTGCTCGAGGTCGTCGACGCCTCCGATCCGAGCTTCCTCGGCCAGCAGGCCGCCGTCCAGTCGGTTCTCGACGAGCTGGGCGCCGGCGAGAAGCCGCGGGTCACGGTCTACAACAAGATCGATCTCCTGCCGAACGATGCCGGGACGCCCCCGTGGTCGGAGTCGACCGCGTTCGTGAGCGCGGTGACCGGGCAGGGGATCGACACCCTCCGCCAGCGGATCGGCGACGCGCTGCGCCAGGAGATGGTGGCCGTCGACGCCGTCGTCCCGTACGACCGTGGCGAGCTCGTGGCGCGGGCGCGGACCTCGGGCGAGGTCGAGGAGCGCTACGAGGAGGGCGGCGTCCGGGTCAGCGGTCATCTGCCGGCCGCGATCGCCTCGGAGCTCACGGCCGCCGGACGCAATGGACGCCGCCGCTCCGCCTCCTCGCGCTGATCGTTCGTGGAGCTCGCCCTCGAGGGTCATCTGTCGATCGAGGCCGCGCTCGAGGCCGGCGCGCGCCCAGTCCATCGCATCTGGGCGGTGCGGCCCGGCGATCGACGCTTCCGGCGCCTCAGGGCCCTGGCGCGCGAGGCGGGTGTCGTCATCGACCAGGTCGAGGCGGAACGTATCGACGAGGTGGCCAGTGGCCGGAGCCACGGCGGGATCGTGGCCATCGTCGGGCCGCGCCGTACGGTTTCCGTCCACCAGCTGCTGGCCGAGGTGGGGGAGCGAGCGCTCGTGGTCATGCTCGACGGGATCGAGGATCCGTTCAACCATGGCCAGGCGGTCCGGGCGCTGTACGCGGCGGGCGTCGATGGCCTCGTCATCCGGCGCGACTGGGAGTCGGCGATCTCCACGGTGACGCGAGCGTCGGCGGGCGCCACCGAGCTCATGCCGACGGCCACGGTCGCAACCGCGCTCGAGGCGGCCGAGGCGTGCCGAGCGGCGGGCATGCGAATCGTGGTGGCGGATACGGGAGCGGACGCGATCCCGCTCGACGAGGCCGACCTGCGGGGCGGCGCCTTCGTCCTCATCGGCGGCGAGCGACGCGGTGTGACGCGCTCGTTCGTCGAGGAGGCGGATGTGCGGGTGAGGATCGCCTATGGCCGGGAGCGGGCGCCGGACCTCGGTGCGGCAAGCGCCGCGGCGGTCATCGGCTTCGCCGCCTTGCGGCAGCGTCGGCAGACGGCGTCCTAGAAGACGCGGCGACCGGCGAGGCGGTCGGTATGGGTCGGTGTCGCCATCGGCCGCGGCATGCGCCGCCATACGCGCTCGCGGATCGCCAGCCCGGCCACGAGGTAGAGCCCGGTGATCGCCACGAGCATCCCGTAGCCGACCGCAAGCGGCCCGAGCTCACCGCCGATGGCGGTGCCGCCGACCATCGCCAGGCTGCCCACGGCGAGCCCGAAGATGGCGAATGACCACAGTGACCGTCGCATGCCGCGAGCGTACGAGCCTTCATGCCCGTTCTCGCCAGGACGATGGGGGTACTGGGCCCATGACCATCGGGCCTGCGCTACTCAGCAAAGGGCTTCCGCAAATGCAGGTTATGTGATGTATGGACACGATCGCGCCGATGGTTGTGCGGATCGCGAGATGTGGACATCGCCGGCGAGCGAGCCGATACTGGCCGTCCGAGCAACCCCCCGACCCCGACACCCGAGCATCGGCCAGGGAGGACAGTCCGTGGTGGGCACTACGGAGGCTACCGGGGCGACCGGCGAGGTCCGGACGTTCCTGATCGCCGATATCCGCGGATACACGCAATTCACGGCCAGTCGCGGCGACGAGGCCTCGCATCGGCTCGCCGGCAAATTCGCGGCCGTGATCGCCGAGGGCGTCGAGTCGTGGGGCGGCCGCCTTGTCGAGCTCCGCGGAGACGAGGCGCTCGCGGTCTTCGCCTCAGCTCGTTCGGCCCTGCGCGCTGCCGTCGAGCTGCAGGAGGCCCTTGCCGACGAGACGCGTGCCGAACCCGAACTACCGCTGAACGTCGGGATGGGCCTCGACGCCGGCGAGGCGGTCCCGATGGGCGATGGGTTCCGCGGGGCGGCCCTCAACCTGGCTGCCCGCCTGTGTGCCACCGCTCTCGCGGGCGAGATCCGCGTCACCGAGAGCCTGCTCCACCTGGCCGGATCAGTCCCCGACCTTCGGCATGAGCCGCTGGCGCCGATCTCGCTCAAGGGCCTGGACGAGCCCGTCACGCCGTACCTGGTGACGGCGGCAGGGCCCGAGACAGCCGAACGCGCCGTACCGGCCCCCGCATCGGACGACGCCCGGGTACCGCCTGAGCTGGACTCGTTGGTACCGTTCGCCGGCCGCGACGCCGAGCTGCGTTGGCTCGGGTGGCACTGGCGTCGGGCGCGGCGCGGCCACTCGCGCACGATCGGAATCATGGGGCCGACCGGGATTGGCAAGACACGCCTGGCTGCCGAGCTGGCGAGGCGGGCGCTGCGCGAGGGCGGCGAGGTGCGGTACGTGGCTGGCGCCGATCTGTCACCCGACCTGTGGACGGAAGGGTCGACTCCGATCTCCGCCCAGCTGCTGGTTCTCGACGACCTCGACCAGGCCAGTGTTCCGGCTCTCAAGGCCATGGCCGCGAACGCTCCCCCGCCGGGTCCCGGAACGCTATTGCTCGCGGCGGTCCGAGTGCCCAGCGACGTGGCTGCCGACATCACGCGTCTCTCCCCCGACGGTCAGCGAACCCTCGACCGGCTCGATGCCGCCGCCGTTCGGGCGATTGCCGCCTTCTACGCCGAGCGGGCCGTCGACGAACTGCCGCTCTCCTTGATCGAGGAGGAGACCAAGGGCATTCCCGCTGCGATCCATCGCGTGGCCAGCCAGCTCGCGCAGGCGAACGCCGCCCAGCGCATCGGCAGCTCGGCGGAGCGCGCGGCGAGCGGCCGGCGCGGGCTCCGGACCGCTGAGGCCGATGTGATCCGCAACGTGGCCGACCTGGAGCTCGCCACACGTCGGGCCCGCCTGGCCGCCGCGCCCGACGACGATGCGGATGATGGGTCCGCAGTAATGGTCTGCCCATACAAGGGCCTCGCCATGTTCGAGGCAGATGACGCCGACTATTACTTTGGCCGCGAGCGGGCCGTGGCCGAGCTGATCGCCCGCCTGGTCGGCAGCCCGTTCGTCGCGGTCGTCGGAGCCTCGGGCAGCGGGAAGTCGTCGTTGCTGCGGGCCGGTCTCCTGCCGGCGCTGGCCAAAGGCGTCCTTCCCGGCAGCACGACCTGGACATCCGTCGTCACGCGCCCCGGCGAACGGCCGATGCTCGAGCTGGGATCCGCGTTGGCGCGCACCATTGGCGTCGACGCGGACGCGGCAGATCCGATCGCGCTCCTGGACGACCACCTGGCTCGACAGGGATCGGCGCAACGCCTCCTGCTCATCGTCGACCAGTTCGAGGAGGTCTTCGCCTCGGCCGACACCGCGGACCGCGAAACGTTCCTCCAGCTACTGACCACGCCCAGGTCGGGGCTCAAAGTCATCGTGGCCGTGCGTGCCGACCAGTACGGCAAGGGAGCGGCGTATCCAGCGCTGGCACGCCAGCTCGCCGCCGACCACGTGCTGGTCGGGCCATTGACCGCGGCGGAGATCGCCGCGATCGTTGAAGGGCCGGCTCGCGAAGTGGGTCTCCGCGTCGAGCCGGAGCTGACGGAGGCGCTCGTTCGTGATGCCGGAGAGGAGCCCGGCGCGCTGCCGCTGCTTTCGACGGCGCTCCTCGAGCTCTGGCAGGCACGTGATGGTGGACGTCTCACGCTGGCCGCCTACAGCGCGCGTGGCGGGTTACGCGGGGCCGTGGCACGGCTGGCGGAGGCCGCCTACGCCCGGCTGAGGCCCGAGCAGGAGTCGATCGCCCGCAGCGCCATGCTGCGCCTGGCAGGAAACGGCGAGGGCGAGACGCTCGTGCGGCGCCGCGTGCCCATCGACGAGTTTGACGCGGCGAACTCCCCTGGGATGGCCGCCGTCCTCGAGGTCCTGACTAGTCAGCGGCTGCTCACCACCGGCGACGGCTACGTCGAGGTCGCGCACGAGGCGCTACTGCGCGAGTGGCCACGCTTCCAGGGCTGGCTCGAGGAAGACGCGACCGGCCGCCGCCTCCGGCTCCACCTCATCGCCGCGGCACGCGAGTGGGACGCGCGGGGGCGCGAGCCCGGCGACCTGTACCGCGGCGCTCGCCTCGCGGCGATGCTGGACTGGTCCGACGAGCACGAGGCCGAGCTCAACTCCACCGAGCGCGCATTCGTCGCGGCCAGCCGTGACGCCGCCGAGGAGGAGGCGCGTCGGCAGCGCGCCACGAACCGACGGCTGCGATTCCTGCTCGGCGGTGCGGCGATCTTCCTCGTCGCGGCGCTTGTCGCCGGAGGCATCGCTCTTGTCCAGTCGCAGCAGGCGCAGGCCGAGGCGGACCGTGCCGATGCAGCGGCTGATGAGGCAGACCAGGAACGGGAGTCCGCCGAGGAGGCCGCCCTCGTCAATCGCTCCCGTGAGCTTGCCGCATCGGCGGTGACGGCCCTGGACACCGATGCCACGCTCGCGCGGCTGCTCGCGCTCAGCGGGGCGATGCTCACGGAGCCGCCACTGGAGAGCGTCAGCGCGTTGCGGCGGGCTTTGGCCGATGACCGGGTCGTCGCCACCTTTTCGTGGCCCGACGATCGGGTCGGTAACTTCGCACCGGGCCTCCATCCGAGCGGTCGGCTCATCGCCATGGGCGGTGAAGGCACGACCGTGGTCGACGTGATCGACCGTGAGACCGGCGCGGTGCTGTGGTCGTACGACGCGGGGGACGGTCTGTGGCTGAGCCCGCCGGCGTTCAGCCCTGACGGTGAGCTCCTCGTGGTCGCGATCGGGTCGGACGGCGAGAGCGAGCAGATCCCGGCCGCCGAGCGCGTCGGACTGTTCATCTTCCGCGCCGACAGCGGTGAGGTTGTCCGGCGCCTCGACGGAGGCACCTGTGGACCGGAACTCAAGGCCCTGTCCGCTGCGGACGCGGTCATAGCGACCGCACCGGAAGACGCAGTCCAAGAGAACGGGTCCTGCTTCCACGTCGACTGGACGGCGCGAGAGCTCATCGACCTGGTCAGCGGCGAGCGCACGCTGCTCACGCTCGATGGGTTGGATGCGGCCCTGAGTGTTGATGGGTCGACGGTTGCGTACGATGACCTCGCGGCCGACCCGTTCGCATCGATCGTTGCGCGGACGACGACCGGCGAACGACTGCTAACGATCGATTGGAGTGCCGACGACGATGGCCCGGGCGGGGTGCGGGCGCTGAGTCCGAAGGGCAATCTTCTCGTCTACGGCGACCGCCCGATCCGGATCTGGGACGTGGCCGAGGGGGAGCGGATCGGCTTCTTCCATGGGCACGGGGGATCCACCAGGTCGGTGGCCTTCGCACACGACGGCGCGTCGGTGTATTCGGCAGGCAACGATTCGAGGCTGCGCCAGTGGGAGGTGCGCACGGGCGAGGAGATCCGCTCGTTCGGACCAGTCACACCCGATCGTGTGACGCTGTCGTCCGACTTGGCCCTCGTCACGCGCGAGGGTGGAACCGCTGCGCTCTTCGACCTCGGCGCCCGCGGTGAGGTCGGCGCAGTAAGCACGTGCCACGGCTTCGTCCTGGCCAAGTCCCTCACCGTGGTCGAGGGCCAGGCGGTGATGGCCATGAACGGATGCACCGATGACCCTCTCGTCGTCGACTCGGTTCTCGTCGACATGGCGGACAAGGTCGTCGTGACGACGGTCCCCGAGCATCAGGGTCAGGGCATCGCCCTTTCGCCGGATGGGACGCGCTTCGTCCGCCAGGATGGCGTCTTCCCACTGAATGGCGGGCTGAACATCAGGGACGCGCGGACTGGGGACGTACTCACCCCGCTGGAAGGAACCTGCACGTACGAGTCGACAGGAGAAGACGGAGACATTTCCGAAGGCTGCCATGCCATCCCTGACCCGCCGTTCCCGGTGTGGCCGTCGGAGCTCATCTGGTCGCCGGATGGGCAGGCAATCGCAGCCGTCAACGACACGACCGACGCCGCAGGCGGCTTCGTTGTGTGGGACGCGACGGACGGCTCGGTGCGCTTCAGCGATTCGATCGGAGTCCCCCACAGCGCTACGTTCACGCCGGACGGGGCAGAGCTGCTCGTGGCGACCAAGGATGGGGATGCAGCACCCGTCACCATTCGGCGGCACTCGACCGATTCTGGTGAGCTGATCGAAGCGGTCGCGATCGACGACCTTCATGGAGATCATCCGGACGGGTTCCTCGGCGTCCAATTCGTCGGGTTCTCGGGAGATGGCTCGACGCTCTTCCTCGTGGACAGTCCGGCGACCGCGAGTGCCAGGTTGGTGGCGATGAACCTCGCCACGCTCGACATTGTCGGGACGCAAGGCGGGCTCACGGACGGGCAGCTGAAGTCATTTGCCATCACTCCGGACCGATCGCTCATCGCCATGGGCACCTCTGACGGATACGTCCGCATCTGGGACGCCGACGCCGAGACGTTCGACCTCCTCCAAGAGATCTTCGTGGGCGACACCCAGGTGCAGGGGCTGTCGTTCGTCAGCGACGACCACCTTGCCGTCGCGCCGGAGGACGGGAGCATCCTCATCTACACGCTGGATGTGGACGAGCTCCTCTCGATCGCCGGGCAGGGCCTGAGCCGCGGCTTCACGCCGGAAGAGTGCGAGAAGTACAACTTCGGGGATGACTGCCCGACCCTCGAAGAGCTGACCGCCCGCGACTAGCCCGACGCTGGGCGAGATTGCGCCCATCGCCTCCGCAACGCCGCTGCGTCAGACCACGGCCTCGGACGTCGCCGCTCCCTATGGACGCGGCGGGATCTGCTGCACCGCCCAGCCGTTGCCGTCCGGGTCACTGAAGAAGATGAAACGACCCCACGGCATGTCATCGATATCGCTGGTCTGGACGCCGCGGCCGCGCAGCTCGGCCTGCGCCGCGTCGATGTCGTCGACGACCAGCTGCAGACCCTTCTGTGACCCGGGCGCCATGTCGGTCACCCCGGTGCCGATGGTGATCGAACAGGCCGATCCGGGCGGCGTGAGCTGCACGAAGCGGAGGGTGTCGCTCACCACGTGGTCGTGATCGGCGTTGAAGCCGACCTGGTCGACGTAGAAGGCCTTGGCGCGGTCGACATCGGTGACCGGCACCCCGATGAGCTCGAGCTTCATGTCCATGGCCGCCATGCTAGGGGCCATCATCGGCCTGAACAGGGCCAATCGAGCCAGCCGGTGGGCTCCAGGATCGGTCCCAGGCGGGCACGGCCCGCTCGACGCCGCAGGTACACCTCTGCCGCATCATGGGCCGGTCTTCCTCCACGAAGAAGTCGACGACGGACCAGGCGTGACGATGCTCGGTCACGGATGAGGCCCTCAGGCGTCTCCGCCGGACTCAGTCAGCGAGGTCGGGGCGCCGTGAACCGCCGGGATCGAGCCGAGGCGGCCGGCCTGGTAGTCGGTGAAGGCCTGCATCACCTCGTCGCGGGTGTTCATGACGAACGGGCCTGCCCAGGCGATGGGCTCGCGGATCGGACGCCCTCCGAGCACGAGCACGTCGAGGTTCGGGCTGCGGGTCTCCTGCCGGGCTGCCGCCGCGGCGCGCACCACGTTCCCGGGGCCGTAGACGGCGAGCTGGCCGGTCTGTACCGGAATCCGTTCGCTGCCGACCGACCCGTGGCCGGCGAGGACGTAGACGAGGGCGTTGTACTCCGCCCGCCAGGGCAGGACGAGCTCGGCTCCCGGACTGAGCGTGGCGTGCAGGAAGGTCATCGGCGTGTAGGTCGAGCCCGGACCGGCGTGGCCGTCGAGATCGCCGGCGATGACCCGGACCAGCGCTCCCCCGTCGGTCGACGCAAGCAGCGCGACCTCGCGGGCGCGGATGTCCTGGTAGCGCGGCGGCGACCACTTCTGCGCCGCGGGCAGGTTCACCCACAGCTGAATGCCGTGGAACAGCCCACCGCTGACGACGAGCTGCTCGGGCGGCTTCTCGATGTGCAGGATCCCGGCGCCGGCGGTCATCCACTGCGTGTCGCCGTTGGTGATCACTCCCCCGCCGCCATTCGAGTCGTTGTGCTCGAACGTGCCATCCATCATGTACGTGACCGTCTCGAAGCCGCGGTGCGGGTGCCAGGGCGTGCCCTTCGGCTCGCCGGGCGCGTACTCGACCTCGCCCATCTGGTCCATGTGGATGAACGGGTCGAGGTGGCCGAGATCGACGCCGTGGAACGCTCGACGCACCGGGAAGCCCTCGCCCTCGAAGCCGCGCGGTGCGCTCGTGACGCTCACGACGGGCCGGTCGCGGGCGACGGCCGGGTCGGGCGTCAGGATGCGCGGGAGGACGGAGATGTCGTCGACGGTGATCGCTGGCATGCACCGATGATAGCACCGATAGTTGCAGAGGCAACTATCTACGGCCGCGTCGCGGTCCCCCAGTAGAAGGGCGTCTCCTCCGTGACCGATGCCTCCCAGCCGAGCGACCGGAGGCGCGCGGCGAGGTCTTCCGGGCTCCAGAGGACCTTCACCGCGCGGAAGCTGGATCCGTCGTTCAGCGGCCGGCGCACGATGCCCGCCTCCTCGTCGATCCAGTCCTCCCGCCACATGAAGTGCCGGCCCTCGTCCACGAAGAAGACCCGCCCGCCCGGCGCGAGAGCCCCGTCCAGGACGGCCCAGAACGCGTCGAACCGGCTCGGGGGCACGTGGGAGAGGAAGAAGCCGAAGAACGCCACATCGCGGTCGTGGGTCGGTTCCAGCGCGAGCGCATCGGCGACCGCGTAGGTCACGTTGTCGCGAGGCCCAGTCTTCTCGCGGTTGAGGTCCAGCATCTCGGGCGAGCTGTCGGTCACCAGGACGTCATCGGCGAAGTCGGCCAGCAGGCCGGTCCACTGGCCAGTGCCGGCGGCCAGCTCGATCACCCGGCCTCGGGGCGCGAAGGCACGGAGGGCGTCGCGGACGCGGTTCGCACTCGGGGCGAACGGATCCGCCTCTGGCGATGGAGAGGTCGCGTCGTACTCGCGGGCGCGCGCGCGGTAGTAGGCGATCTGCTCGTCGATGAGCTCGCGATCGGTTGACATCATCGTCGCTCCGCCGGCACGCCGAGCGTGACGGCCGCCGCGATCGTCGCCGTGGCGAGTGCCAGCGCCTGGCCGGTGCTGAGGGCGCCATTGCTGCCGAAAAACTGGGTCGCGGCACTCGGGATGGCGGCGAGGATGACGGGAATCAGCGTCCAGCCCAGGACGAGGACCGTCGGGGCGGTGGCGCCCGGGAGACGGAGCATGCGCGTGGCGACGGCGGTGAGCACGCCGAGGAAGGCGGCGAGAAGGAGGATGAGGATCGTGGCCGGCTGCTCGCGCGCGCCCGACGCGTCGACCAGGCTCACGATCGCCTGGTACGCAATCGTCACGCCGACCGCGAGGACGAGACCCAGGAAGGCCGAGCGAGCGCCGGTCACGAGGCCCGCTCCCCGGCCAGGCGGTGGGCCAGGCCGCGCGCGATCCGGTACGACTTGCCGGCGCCCATCACGAGGACGGCATCGCCGTCGCCGAGGTGCTCGGCCACGTATTCGGTCGTGGCATCGACGTCGCCCGTCGCGATCGCCGGCGTCCCGGAGGCGCGCTCGATCGCATCGGCAAGGGCCTCCGACGACGTCGAGGCCATCGCCTCCGGCGTGTCGCGGCTGGCGAAGATGTCGGCGATGACGACCTCGTCCGCATCGGCGAAGGCGGTCGCGAACGCGTCGAGCAGGAGCGCGGTGCGCGAGTACATGTGCGGCTCGAAGACGGCCCAGAGGCGGCGTCGCTCCCCCACCCGCTGGCGGACGGCGTCGATCGCGGCCCGCACCTCGGTCGGATGGTGGCCGTAGTCGTCGTAGATCGTCACGGCCGCAGTATCGGCGATGAGCTCCATCCGTCGCCCGGCTCCGTCGAACGTGCGCAGGCCCTCCGCCAGGCGGTCGTCGTCCGCGCCGAGCTCGCGGGCCATCGCCAGCGCCGCGGTGGCGTTAAGGACGTTGTGGGCTCCGGCGAGGCGTATCTTCCAGCGTCTGCCGAAGAGGCTGAAGGCCGTCGTCGCCGCGCTGCGCTCGACATCGGTCGCCTCGATCTCGCCGCCGGGCCCGAACCGCGCGATCCGCCCTTCCCAGTCGCTGAGCCGCGCGGTGAGCTCCCGCGCGCCCGGATCGGCGGCACCGATGAGCAGGAGCCTGCCCTCGAGCGCCGGATGAGGCCGCATGCCGTGCACGAAGCGCTCGAAGCTGTCCATGACGGCGCCGGCATCGGCGAAGTAGTCGGGGTGGTCCATCTCGACATTGGTGACGATCGCACCGGCCGGGCGGTAGGCGAGGAAGTTGTCGCCGAACTCGTCGGCCTCGACGACGAAGGGCGCACCGTCCCCCGCACGCACCGATGCGCCCCAGGCCGGGATCATGGCGCCGACCTCGACGGTCGGGTCGAGCTCCGCCGCGACGAGGAGATGGCCGAGCAGCGCGGTCGTCGTCGACTTGCCGTGCGTGCCCGTCACGCCGACCCCGACTCGCCCCGGGGCGTCCATGAGCTCGCCCAGCAGCTCCTGCCAGGTCGCGACCGGCAGCCCGCGGGCCAGTGCGGCAGCGAGCTCCGAGTGTCCCGGAACCGCGCGAATTGCGGGGGTGATCGCGACCCGCTCGACCGCGTCGAGGTGGGCGGCGTCGTGGCCGGCGACGTGTCGGATGCCGGCGGCGTCGAGCGGCGACGTGTACGGCGACGGATCGTCGGCGTCGCAACCGTCGACGAGGGCGCCCGCCCGATGCAGGAGCAGCGCCGTCCCGGCGGCACCGGAGCCGGCGATACCGATGACGTGGATCCGCTCGCCGGGCCGGACCACTCCCCTACTCCTCGGCCGCGACCCGGGTCGCGAGCTCGAGCACGGCGAGCGTCGACGCGCGCTTGTTCCCGTCGCGATCGTGCGGCCAGGTGTGGCGCTCGACGACCCCGGCGCCATCGCGCAGCGCCGCGGCGACGTAGGTGAGGCCGACTGGCTTCTCCTCGGATCCCCCATCGGGCCCGGCGATGCCGGTGACGGCCACGGCCAGCCGCGCGACCGGAAAGCGCTCGAGGACGCCGGCGGTCATTGCCTCGGCGACCTGGGCCGAGACCGCGCCAACACGCTCGAGCAGGTCGCCCGGCACCCCCAACAGCTCCTCCTTCACCGCGTCCGAGTACGACACGATCCCGCCCAGGAAGTGGTCGCTGGACCGCGGCACCTGGGTGATGACGTGGCCGACGAGACCGCCGGTGCACGACTCGGCCGCCGCCATCTGCCAGCCGCGCTTCACGAGGGCGCGGCCGAGCCGTCGGGCGGCGGCGTCGAGCTCGGCGTCGGACGGCGGCAGGCTCACGCCGTCATCGGTAGTTCGTGAACTGGAGGGCGACCGGGTAGTCGAGCGCGCGCAGGTCCGCGATGACCGACTGGAGCTCGTCCTTCGACTTGGCGCTCACCCGTACGGCGTCGCCCTGGATCACTGGCTTCGTCTTCGGGAAGGCCTCGCGGATGCGCTTGGCGAGCTCCTTCGCCTGATCGCTGGTGAGCCCTCGCTTCAACCGAATCTCCTGCCGCACGGTGCCTCCCGATGCGGGCTCGAGGCGGCCCCAGTCGAAGATCTTGAGGCTCAGTCCGCGGCGGACGGCCTTCGTCTCGAGCAGGTCCTTCGCCGCGCCGGCGCGGTACTCGTCGTCGGCCTGCAGGGTGATGACGTCCTTGCCGAGCTCGAACGCGACCTTCGAGCCCTTGAAGTCGTAGCGGGTGGCGATCTCCCGGCGCACCTGGTCGAGCGCGTTCACCAGCTCCTGCTGGTCGAAGTCGCTCACGAGGTCGAACGATGAGTCTGCTGCCATGGATCCCTAGCCTCCACTCCGGCTGATGCGCCACTCGATGACCTCTCCATCCTCGCCGATCGCGCCGAGGCCGATGCCGTTGAGGCTGATCCGGACGGCGCCCGCGTTTCCGGCCCGGATCCGGAGCGATTCGTCGGCGGCCAGCGTGACGCGCGTCCCCTCCGGCGCAATGGTCCCCGAAACGTCGTCGACCGGCGCGCCGTCCTGCTCGACCTCGAGGTACGACTCGCCGTCGACCACGGCCAGCGAGCCGTGGAGGCCGCCGCCCGGCGCCACGACCACACGTCGCGTCACCGGATCGACACCCTCGGTCGAGACGGCGATGTCCCACTCCCCGGCGAGCAGCGACAGCTCGCCACTGAAGGCGCCGGCGTCGTCCGCGGTGAGTGTCGTCGGATCGGGAGCACGAGGCTCGACCGGCTCGACTGCGACGGGAGCGCCGGCGGGGTCCGTGATGGTGAACGTCGGTTCGCCGACGGAGACGAGCGTGGCCCCGACCTGGACGGATGCGCCGGGCGTGGCGGTGCCGCCGACGGCCACCGGGCCCTGGAACGTCGCATCCGCCTCGGGCGCGGTGACGGTGAGTGCCGCGACGCCCGGCGAAGGGCTGGCCACGTCGCTGACGACGACGATCGTGCGCTCCTCGACCTCCGAGTCGCGGCCGGTGACCGGGTCGGTGGCGGTCAGGCGCATGACGTTCGAGCCCGGCACGAGGCCGACGGTCATCTCGAAGGTGCCGTCAGCATCGGCCTCGACGGTGGGGTTCTCGCGCAGGTTGGCCACCGTGACGCGGGCGTTCGGGGCGGTCGTGCCGCGGACGGTGATGGTGAGCTCGGTGTAGCCGGTGACGTTGCCCGCCGGATCGGTGATCCGCAGCTCGGGGGTGCGGGCGAAGTTGACGAACTCGTAGCCGAGGTAGGCGACGAAGCCGCCGACGAGCACGGTGAGGACCGCCGCGACGATGACTCCCGGCGTGAGGACGAAGGCGCGCGACCGGCGCCCGGCGATCGGCCGCGGCGGTGGCGCGATGCGTGGCTTCTCCACGGCCGGTGCCGAGGTCTCGAGCCGGTAGAGGTCGATGAGGTACTCCGGATCCAGGCCCAGATACGTGCCGTAGTTGCGCAGGAAGCCCTTGGTGTAGACCGATCCCGGCAGGTCGCGGTAGTCCCCCGCCTCGAGCGCCGAGAGGTAGCGCTCGCGGATCTTCGTCTCTCGCTCGACGCGCGTCAGGTCGACGCCCTTCGCCTCACGGGCGGCGCGCAGCACCTCCCCGAGCTTGTGGACCTCGCCCGTCACTCGTCGTCGTCCTCCTCCGGGGCATAGTCGCCTCCCCATCCGTCGCTCGTCACGAGCACCTCGCGGAATCGGCTGCCGTCCGCCGGGCCCACGATTCCGCGGTCCTCCATCTGATCGAGGATACGAGCGGCGCGCGCATAACCGATGCGCAGCCGCCGCTGCAGCAGCGAGGCCGACGCCTTGTCCGAACGTCGCACGATGTCGACGGCCTGGGTGAGCAGGGCATCGGCGTCGTCGCCCTCGCCCTCCTCGCCGGGGCGCCCACCGCCCTTCCCATCGCGCCGAGGAGCGGTGATCTCCGGGCGGTACTGCGGCCCGCCCTGGGCCCGCCAGTGGCGCGCCACGGCCTCGATCTCCGGATCGGTGACGAGGACGCCCTGGAGGCGGACGGCGCGTGGCGCGTCGATCGGCTGGTAGAGCATGTCGCCCCGTCCCAGCAGGTCCTCGGCGCCGGTCGTGTCGAGGATGGTGCGCGAGTCGACGCCGGAGGTCATGGCAAACGCGATCCGGCTGGGGATGTTGGCCTTGATGAGGCCGGTGATCACCTGCACGCTCGGCCGCTGCGTCGCGACCACGAGATGAATGCCGGTGGCGCGCGCGAGCTGGGCGATGCGGGTGATCGTGGCCTCGACCTCGTAGGCGCTGACCATCATGAGGTCGGCGAGCTCGTCGATGACGATCACGATGTACGGCATCCGCGGCTCGCCGGCGCGCAGCGCCTCGTTGTAGCCCGCGATGTTGCGGACCCCGCGGCTGGCGAACTCGGCGTAGCGGCTCTCCATGGTGCCGACCGTCCACTTGAGGGCGTTGACCGCCTTGTCGGGCTCAACGATCACCTCGCACAGCAGGTGCGGCACGCCCTTGTACTGCGCGAGCTCGACGCGCTTGGGGTCGATGAGGATGAGCTTCACCTCGGCCGGTGTCGCACTCATGAGGAAGCTGTCGAGGATGGCGTTGACGCAGACGCTCTTGCCCGATCCGGTCGCACCGGCGATGAGAAGGTGCGGCATCTTCGCGAGATCAGCGCTGAACGGCTGCCCCGCCACGTCCTGGCCGAGCGCGAAGGCCAGCTTCGAACGCTTCGCGAGGTCGGCGTGGATGCGGCTGGCGAGCACCTCCTTCAGCGTCACGAGGTCGAACGCGGAGTTCGGTATCTCGACGCCCACATACGGCTCGCCGGGGATCGGCGCCTCGATGCGGATGCTGCGCGCGGCGAGGGCGAGAGCGAGGTTGTCGCTGAGGCCCTCGATCCGCGACAGCTTGATGCCGGGCTCGACGTCGAGCGCGTACTGGGTGACGACCGGGCCCTCCTGGATCCTGGCCACCTTCACGCCGATGCCGAAGTGCGCCAGCGTCTCGCGGATGCGCTGCCCCTTGGCCGTCAGGTCCATCTGTGCGGCGCTCGACTCCGGAGCGTCGGCAAGGAGGTCGATGGCCGGAAGCTCCCATGCGCGCTCCACGGCCTCCAGGGCCGCGTCCGACGGCTCCCGCTCCCCCACCTCGGCGAGGTGCGCCTCTTCCGTCTGCTCCAGCTCCGCCGACGGCGGCGAACCGTCGCGCTCCGCGATCGGGATGGGTGCCGGGCCGACCGGCATCGTGGCCTGCGGCGCCGAGTTCCCGTTCGTCGCCGGCGACGGCCGCTCACGTCGCACGATGACCGGTGGCTCGTCGTCGAGGTCCGACGGCCCGCCGAGACGGTCGCGAACGCGATCGATGAGCCCCGGACGTGCAGCGGCAGCCGCCGCCGCGGCGTCTGCGGGCTCCGTGGAGCGTGGGCGCCGGCTCGCGGCCCTGCGCGCCGCATCCGCCTCCTGCTCGCGCCGCGCGTCCCGGTCGGCGAGGTAGCCGGCCACGAGGTCACCGATCGTCATGTTGAAGTACAGGAGGAGCCCGACGATGGCGAGGAGGATGAGCACGATCCAGGCGCCGGCGAGGCCGACGGCGCCGGAGATCACGGTGCTCACGCCGAAGCCGATGGCTCCGCCGCCCTGCCCGGTGGCGATCGCGTCGGAGGTGCCGCCGACGGCGAGGTGGAACATGCCGAGCAGCGCGAGGGCGAAGACCGCCGCGCCGGACGCGGCCATCCAGCGCTCGGCGGGCATCGTCTTCATCCACAGCATGACGGCGAAGCCGGCAAGGAGCGGCGCCGCGAAGGCGATCCCCCAGCCGAGGGCCGTCGTCAGCGTGTCGTGCCACGGCTTGACGATGGCGCCGGAGTCCGGGGCGAAGAGGGCGAGGACGCTGACGATCGCCAGCAACAGAAGGACGAGCGCGAGGGCCTCGCGCACGAATCGGCCGCTCAGGACGAACGGCGTCGACTGCCGGCGGCGTCGCGAGGTTCGACGCCGACTCGTCGTCCGTCGTCGAGTCGCCACTCGCTAGACCTCCATCACGATCGGCAGGATCATCGGCCGTCGCTTCGTGTGCTGGTGGAAGAACCGGCTCAGGGTGTCGCGGGTCTTCGACTTGAGATATCCCGTCTCCGCCGCGTGCTCGTCCTCGCGCGGCTGCCGCAGGGCCTCGGCCAGGTGATCGCGTGCCTGGGTCATGAGCGGGTCGTCGGGATCGGACAGGAAGCCGCGGCTGACGAGGTCGGGCATCCCGACCGGCTGCCCGGTCGAGCCGTCGACGGTGAGCGCGACCATGACGACGCCGTCGGACGCGAGCATGCGGCGGTCGCGCAGCACGACGCCGTCGATGCCGTCGATTGCGGCGATGCCGTCGACGAGCACGGCCCCGGCCGTGACGCTGCCGGCCATCCGTGCCCGCTCGCCGTCGAACTCGACGACCTGCCCGTTCTCGAGGACGAAGATCTTGTCGACGTCGACGCCGGCCCCCTCGGCGAGCAGGCCGTGCTGGACGAGCATCCGGTACTCGCCGTGGACCGGAATGAAGTGGCGCGGCTTCACGAGCCCGAGCATGAGCTTCAGCTCCTCGCGGGACCCGTGCCCCGAGACGTGGCAGTGCACCAGCGGCTCGTAGTGGACCATCGCGCCCTCCTTGAAGA
>DASUFJ010000056.1:0-6172 GCA_036274575.1 Candidatus Limnocylindria bacterium | reverse complement strand
CGGCCTCGGCTCGTTCTTCGGTTGGCTGGTGGCATGGGGATTCGCCCTGGCGGAGCCACTGGTCATGCCGCTCCTGCTCGGAGGCTTCGGCTTCTACGGTGCGATCTTCCTGTCGGAGTACCTCGGCATCGAGTTCGAGTTCGCCTGGGTGGCCCTCGCGATCCTGTGCGGCCTCGTCGTGTGGTGGCTGACGTATCGCGGCGTCGGGCTGTCGACCCGGACCGGCATCGTGCTCGGCTGCATCGAGATCGCCATCTTCCTGCTCATCTCGGCGCTGCTCATCGTCAACGCCGACGAGAACACCCTGAGTGTCTTCGTCCCGGGCGACGACGGCGTCAAGCCGGCATTCCAGGGCATGATCTTCTGCCTGCTCGCCTTCATCGGCTTCGAGGCCGCAGCGCCGCTGGGCGAGGAGACCCACGAGCCGCGCCGGGCGATTCCGCGCGCATTGCTGTGGTCGGCGATCCTCGTCGGCCTCTTCTACGTCTTCAACTACTACGCCGCGACGGTCTTCTTCGGCCCCGACCGGATGACCGAGTTCTACAGCTTCAACGAGGGCGATCCGTGGGGCTTCATGGCCGAGGAGGTGCTTCCCGGCATCGGCGGTCTGCTCGTGGTGTTCGCGATCCTCAACAGCTCGCTGGCCAACGCGAACGCGGGCGCGACCGCGGCGACCCGCTCGCTCTTCGCCATGGGCCGCGCCTCGCTGGCGCCACGCTTCTTCGCACGGGTCCATCCTGAGACCCGCGCTCCGGTGAACGCGGTCCACTTCCAGGCGGTGACCGCGCTGATCATCGCCGTAGTGCTCGGATTCGTGCTGGGCGCCGACCCGTATCCGTTCGGCCTGAACGTATACGTCTTCCTGGGCACGATGCTCGGGCTGATCTTCGCGGGCATCTACATCCTCGTGAACATCGCCTGCATCGGCTACTACCTGCGCGAGGGACGCGACGAGTTCAACGTGCTGAAGCACATCGTCGTGCCCGTCATCGGCGTCATCGCCATGATCCCGGCGCTCCTGGCGGTCATCGGCGGGGTGACGATCCCGATCATCGACGTCACGCTCGACCCGTACGACAACTACCTGCGCTTCACGGCGCCCATCGTCGGGGTCTGGGCCGTGATCGGGATCATCGTGTACTTCGTGCTCCGCGCTCGGAGCCCGGAGGCGCTGGAGCGCGTCGACGACGTCTACGGTGGCGACGAGGCGTCCTGACCGATGCGGGAGCCGGCTTCACGCCGGCTCCCGTCCGACTCCCCCCTAGTCGAAGATCCCGAGGGGGCAGTGGGCGGTGACGACGAAGTTCGGCACGTCCACGATCTCGCTGATACGCAGGTCCACGGCCACGCTGCACAGCAGGTAGGCCTGCACGGGCTCGAGGCCGTGCTCACGGCCGAGCCACTCGATCATGCGCCGCAGCGCATCGCGCGCAGCCTCCACCAGGTCGGGGCCGATGCCGTCGGTCGCGTAGCGCGGCCCGTTGCGGAAGGCGGCATGCGGGTCGGGCGCGGCGATGAATTCGGGGCCGGTGACGCGGAGGTCCTTCCGGACGCTGAGGCGGACCAGCGCCCGCATCGGCGTCTCGATGGCCGTGCCGCACACCTCGCCGTCGCCCTGGGTCGCGTGTCCGTCGCCGATGCTGAAGTTCGCGCCGGCGTGGAACACCGGGAGGAACAGCGTGGAGCCGGCGACGAGGTGGCGCGTATCCATGTTGCCGCCGTGGAGGTCGGGCGGGATGGTCGAGCGCGGGCCGTCGACCGGCGCGACCCCGAGCTCGCCGCAGAACGGGGCGAGCGGGAGGCGGATGCCCGGCCAGAACTCGACCGGCCCGCCGTCACCGGGGAGGCGTGTGATCTTGAGGAAGTTGTCCGGGAAATCATCCGCCAGGAGGCCGAAGCCTGAGATCGAGGCCGACCAGCCCCAGTCGCCCGGGGCGAAGTCGAGGAGGTCGATCTGGAGCGTGTCGCCCGGCTCGGCTCCTTCGACGGCGACCGGGCCGGTGACCTGGTCGACGCGGTCGAAGTCGAGCGTGTCGAGGCTGGCCGACGTCGAGTCCGCGGTGATCTCGCCGTTCGAGGCGTCGAGGCAGTCGAACTCGACCACGGCGCCGGACGCGACCGTCGCCACCGGCGGAATGGCGGGGTCCCAGGCGAGGTGGTTCTGGTCGCGCGTCACCCCCTGGGTCGCGGCCGGCAGCGTCATCGGTTGAGCCTCCGTCACTCGATCTCGATCTTCTCGTGTGGCTGGTCGCCGGCCCCTTTGGAATCCGCCTCGTCGAGACGCTCGATCCAGCGGTCCAGATAGACGCGGGCGGCGAGGAGCTGCTCCCGGCCGGCGACCTTGAGGTGCTTCCGCGCCTCTTCGGGGAAGAGTGCGTGCATGAGCGCCCAGAACGCGGTCTCCATGCCTGAGCGCGACTCGTCCACCGTGCTGCGCCAGCTCTTGCGTTCGAGCGCCGCGATGCGCGCCTCGAGGTCGGCGGCGGAACGGTTGGGGGGTTGATCGGTCATGCGGTGACCTCCTTCTCGGGCGCGGGGGATGGCGTGCTTGCGAAACGAATCTTCAGGGTACCGTCCTCGAAGGTGGCGCCCTGGGTGGGCATGTCGACCAGGATGCGCGGCAGGACGAGCGTCCGCCGCCAGGTCCCGAGGTCGATGACGAGCTCGTCGGCGTGGCGCGAGAGGTCGATGTCCCGCTTCTCGGTGAATGGCAGGTCGACCGACAGCAGGAATCGGCCGTCCTCGCGCGTCACCTCATACGGCCGGCCGCGGTAGTAGAACTGGGTGGGGTCGGCGCCGTCGTAGAGCCGGGCGGCCATCAGCCGCAGCAGATCGACACCGACCATCTCGCGGTCGAAGAACGGCGCCTTGATGACCGGTATCGGGTGGAACGTGTTCTCGACGAGCGGCCCGTAGCGCTGCTGTGCCTCGTACCAGCCGCGGAAGTAGTGCCAGTCGGGATCGTCGGGGAGGACGCGGTTGGCGACGACGAGATCGGTCGGGTAGCCGTAGAGGTGGAAGTAGGTGAACGAGCGCTGTGCCTCGGCGATGACCACCTGCTCGAGGGTGAGGACCACCCGGACCGATGTCTTCGAGTGGTCCGTCAGCAGGTCGTGCATATGCTCGAGCCGCGCGAAGAGCTCCTCCCCGGCGTTGAAGACGTCGTCGCCGGGCATAGGCATGCCGACGACGCGATGGACGAGCGGGCCGGCCAGCTTCGTGATCCGGCGGCCAATGGGCTCGATCTTCTCCATCCACCAGCGCGCCGCTTCCGGCAGCGAGAGGAGTCGCAGCGTCTCGCCGGTCGGCGCGGCGTCGACGACGACGACGTCGTACTGGCCGGAGTCGTGATGGTCGGCGATCCACAGCAGCGATCCGACCTCGTCCATGCCCGGCAGGACAGTCATCTCCTCGGCCATGACCTCGTCGAGGCCACGCCAGCGCAGGACCGATGCGGCGTAGGCCTGGATCCGGCCCCAGTAGCGGCTGACGTTGAAGAAGACGTCCGATTCCTGCGCCCACAGGTTCGGCGCGATCTCGAGCGGCGTCGGGCCCAGCTGACGGTCGAACGCGTCGCCCAGCGAATGGGCGATGTCAGTCGACAGCACGACGGTTCGATAGCCTCGGTCGGCGCACGCGACGGCCGTGGCGGCGGCGACGCTCGTCTTGCCGACGCCACCCTTGCCGGTGTAGACGAGGATGCGCGCGCTCACTGGGCGTCCTTCCGCTGCGGGCTCGGGAGGCCGATTCTAGTGGACCGCCGGTCAGGTGCCGGCAAGACGCTCCACGACCGGGGCGAGCTCGTCGACCTCTCCCACCATGATCGAGCTGATGCCCAGCTCGTCCCGCAGCCGCCGGAACTTCTCGACGAAGCCGCCCACGGTATTGATGAAGATATGGGGCGAGTCGAGGAGCTCTTCCGCGCTGACCGGCACGCCGCTGCGCTGAGAGACGCGGTCGGCCACCTCCTGTGCCTCCTTCAGCGGCTCGTCGGTGATGCTGACGCCGGTCATCGAGGGGTAGATGTTCAGCTCGAGGTCGTCGAACCGGTCGCCGGCGGCCTCGCGCACCCACCCGATCTTCTCGCGCGTCCCCTCGAATGTGACCGAGTTGGGGTCCGCGGCACCGACCGGCAGGATGCGTGGCGCCAGCCCGACGATCTGCGCCTCACGGGCCGCCAGCGTCAGCGTGCGCTTCCCTCCGCCGCCTATGAGGAACGGGGGATGGGGTCGCTGGACCGGCTTCGGCTGGGAGTCGAAGTCGGTGATCGTGTAATGCTCGCCGGCGAAGCTGAACGGCGCGTCCCCGAAGCAGCCCTTCAGGACGGCGATGGCCTCGGACAGCCGCGCCTGGCGCACCGGCGTCGGATCGAAGCCGATGCCGATCGCCTCGTACTCCGGCCTGTTCCAGCCGGCGCCGATGGCGACGTCGAGCCGTCCGCCGCTCAGGACGTCGATGCTGGCGAGGTCCTGCGCGAGGACCGCCGGATGGCGGAGGTCGTTGTTGAAGACGAAGGCGCTGACCCGAAGCCGATCGGAGATGGCGGCGATCGCCGCCATGGCCGGGACCGGCCCCAGCTGCGGGATGAGGTGATCCGGAACGACCAGCGTGTCGATTCCGATGTCCTCCGCGCGGCGGACGGTCTCGGCGAGCTCAGCGAGGCTGGCGATGCCGCGAGCATCGGCCAGGAAGCGGAAGGGACGGGGCATGCGGCCGGTCAGCGCTCGGCGTGGGCAGGACGCGCGACCGGCCGCCTCATCTTGCCGTTGCCATCGGCCATCTGCGGCGACAGCGTGGTCGCGCTTTGCGGCAGCTCCTCGCGCTCGGCTCCGATGACGTGCATGAGGGCGTTGATGAGGGCCAGATGGGTGAACGCCTGCGGGAAGTTGCCGAGATGGCGGCCGGTGTCGGGATCCAGCTCCTCCCCGTACAGGCCCAGCGGACTGGAATAGGAGAGGAGCTTCTCGCACAGCCGCCGCGCCCGGTCGACCTCGCCGATCTCGATGAGCGCGGAAACGAGCCAGAACGAGCAGATCGTGAAGGTGCCCTCCGCGCCGCCGAGCCCGTCATCGGTCTCCTCCGGCCGATAGCGGAGCACGAGCCCGTCGTCGGTGAGCTCGTCGGCGATGGCCAGGACGGTGCGGCGGATGCGCTCGTCGGTCGGCGGCAGGAAGCGGACGAGGGGCATGAGGAGCGCCGAAGCATCGAGCGCATCGGTGTCGTAGTGCTGGGTGAACACTCCGCGCTTGTCGACGCCGTTCTCGCAGATGTCGGCGTGCATCTCATCCGCGGCCGCCTGCCAGCGTTGGGCCAGCTCCGGCTCGTCGCGCAGGCGCGCGAGCCGTGCCCCGCGGTCCGCGGCGACCCAGCACATGACCTTCGAGCTGAGGAAGTGCCGCGGCTCGCCGCGCACCTCCCAGATCCCGCGGTCCGGCTCGCGCCAGTGCTTGATGGCCGCCTCGACCTGGCGCTCCAGGATCGGCCAGATGCGCTCCTCGAGGTGATCGCGCTTCTTGGTGTGGAGATAGACCGAGTCGAGGACCGCGCCCCACATGTCGTGCTGCCGCTGGTCGTAGGCCGCGTTGCCGATGCGAACCGGCCGCGCGCCCTCGTAGCCGGACAGGTGATCGAGGGTCGACTCGACCAGCGACCGCTCGCCGTCGACGCCGTACATGATCTGCAGGTCGTGATCGCGCTCCGCGACGTCGGCGATGAAGTGGAGGTAGTCGTTTGCCTCCCAGTCGAATCCGAGGGTGAAGAGCCCCCACAGGGCGAACGTCGAGTCTCGGATCCAGCTGTAGCGGTAGTCCCAGTTGCGCTCGCCGCGCGGGGTCTCCGGCAGCGATGTCGTCGGCGCCGCGACCACCGCGCCGCTCGGCGCGTACGTCAGCCCCTTCAGGGTCAGCGCCGAGCGCTCGAGGTACGAGCGCCACGGGTGGTCCGGGAACGTGCCGCGCGCCAGCCAGTGCTGCCAGTGGTGCGCCGTCCAGACGAGGCGCTTGTAGGCGTCGTCCACCGTCCGAGGTGCGGGCGCCCCGTTCCAGGCGAGGGCGCAGAAGGCCGTGTCCCCCTCCTTCATGAGCGTGCGCGCGACGGCGCGGGGGCCCTCGAATCCGAGGTTCAGGTCGCTGCTGAGGACGAGCTCGACGTCCGACCCGTCGGCGCGGCAGCG
>DASUFJ010000055.1:0-2108 GCA_036274575.1 Candidatus Limnocylindria bacterium | reverse complement strand
CGCCGATCCGACCGGCATGACCACCCACCCGCGCAACGTCGTCCTCCTGACGGCCGATGCGTTCGGGATCCTGCCGCCCATCAGCCGCCTGACCCCGGCGCAGGCGCAGTACCACTTCATCAGCGGCTACACCGCGAAGCTGGCCGGCACCGAGATCGGCGTCACCGAGCCCAAGGCGACCTTCTCGGCGGGCTTCGGGGCCCCGTTCCTGCCGCGCCACCCCGCCGAGTACGCGCGGATGCTCGCCGAGCGCCTGGCCGAGCATGACGTGCCGGTCTGGCTCGTCAACACCGGCTGGACCGGTGGCCCGCACGGCATCGGCCACCGCATGCCGATCGACCACACCAGGAACATGGTGCGGGCCGCCCTCAATGGCGAGCTGGCGCATGTCGCATACCAGCGCGATCCGGTGTTCGGGGTCGAGGTGCCGACCGAGGTCCCGGGTGTCCCGTCCGAGGTCCTCCGACCGCGCGATACGTGGAGCGATCCTGCGGCCTATGACACGAAGGCCGCCGAGCTGGCGGCGATGTTCGCCGACAACTTCGCCGCCTATGCGGACGCCGTCTCGGAGGAGGTCGGCGCCGCCGGGCCGACGGTCGCGCCGGGGACCACCGCACCACACGGGGCTACGCGCGCCGACGACGCTCCCGAGGGGTGACGCGCGGCGTGGCCTCCGTCCGGAACGGCTACATCGGTGGTGGCAGCAAGACCGATGACTGATCACCCCACCAACGACTGGGATCCGCGCGACCCAACGGTCCTGGAGGACCAGCGCGCCGCCTACGACCGAATGCGAGATCGCCGCCCGGTGGCGCACAGCGACTTCCTGGGTTGGTCGCTCTTCCGCCACGCCGATGTCACCGCTGCCGCGACCGACCACGAGCGCTTCCGCAGCGCCACGCGCCGCACCGCCGTCCCGAACGGGATGGATCCGCCGGATCACACGACGTATCGCGCCGCCCTCCAGCCTGCGTTCACTCCCGAAGCAATCGGCCGCTTCGCCGAGCGTTGCGCCGAGATCGCCGGCTCGCTCCTCGACCGCGCCACGCGCGAGGAGTCGGTCGAGATCATCGCCGACCTCGTGAACCCGTACGCGCACCAGGCCGTGTGCGCCTTCATGGGCTGGCCCGTCGAGGACTGGAACCGCGTCAGCCGCTGGACGCACGGCAACCAGGAGGCTGCCTTCAAGCGCGATCGCGAGGCGGGCGCCGCACTGGCGGCCGAGTTCGCGGCGTACGTCACCGCCATCCTCGAGGCGCGCCGCGACGGTTCGGAGGCGATCGACCTCATGGGGACGCTGGTCCGCACCGCGGTCGACGGGCGTGCGCTCACGGACGAGGAGATCGTCAGCGCTCTCCGGACGTGGACGGCGGGCCACGGCACCGTCGCCGGGGCGCTGGGCCTCGTCATCCGCGCGCTGGCGGAGGACATCGCGCTCCAGGATCGGGTGCGCGCCGAGCCAGGGCTCATCGACGCCGCGATCGACGAGATCCTTCGCGCCGATGGTCCCCTGGTATCGAACAACCGGACCGCCGCCGTGGACGTCGCGGTCGGCGGCCGGACGATCCGCGCCGGCGACCGGGTCTCGCTGATGTGGATCGCCGCCAACCGCGACCCCGAAGCCGTCGACGACCCCGACGCGATCGACCTCGATCGCGACCGGTCCGGCAACCTGCTCTTCGGCACCGGCATCCATCGCTGCCTCGGGGAGCCGCTGGCCCGGATGGAGCTACGCGTCGCGGTGGCCGAGCTCCTGCGCCGCACCGGCCGATTCGAGATCATCGGCCCGGCGCAGCCGGCACGTCACGTGTATCCGAGCAACGGTCTCTGGGCGCTTCCCCTTCGTCTCCGCGCCCGGGACCCCAGCTAGCGGCACGCGGCGCTGCCTGGTCGGCGCCCCTAGGCGGACGGGCCGAAGAACAGCTCCAGCCACTGCTGGAGCAGCGGCTTCGGGGGCTCGATCTTCATGAGCGCCTCGGGCAGCGGCTCCTCCGCGCCCGGCGGGATGATGAGCACCTGCTCCCCTGGAAGGCCGACGTTCGTGAGACGGCGCGCCTCGGCGCTCAGGTAGGCGGTGCTGCGCAGGTAGGCGAGCTCCTGTTCGAGGC
>DASUFJ010000054.1:0-8310 GCA_036274575.1 Candidatus Limnocylindria bacterium | reverse complement strand
CCTCGTCGGCGAGGCGACCATGCGCGCCGCCGAGCGCTCCGTCGTCTTCGAGCCCGTCGGCGACCGAACGCTCAAGGGCAAGACGAGCCCCGTTCCCGCCTGGCAGGCCATCCGCGTGGTGGCCCAACGCGGTGGCCAGGGCCGCGCCGACGGCCTCGAGCCGCCGTTCGTCGGCCGCGACGAAGAGCTGCGCCAGCTCAAGGAGACGCTCCACGCCACCGGCCGCGAGCAGCGCGTGCGCCTGGTCTCGATCGCCGGTCCCGCCGGCATCGGCAAGAGCCGGCTGGTCTGGGAGCTGGAGAAGTACGTCGACGGCATCAGCGAGCGGGTCCGCTGGCACCGCGGCCGCTCCCCGTCGTATGGCGAGGGGATCACGTTCTGGGCCCTGGGCGAGATGGTGCGACGACGCGCCGGCCTCACCGAGGAGGACGACGACGACGCCACGCGGCAGGCCATCGAGAAGACGCTCGACGAGTTCGTCAGCGACGCGGGCGAACGCGAGCGCATCGGTCCGGCGCTGCTGACGCTCCTGGGTCTGGAGGAGGCGCCGCCGGGTGGTCGCGAGGCGCTGTTCCCGGCCTGGCGCACGTTCTTCGAGCGCGTCGCGGAGACCGGCACGACGGTGCTCGTGTTCGAGGACCTCCACTGGGCCGATGCGGGCCTCCTCGACTTCATCGACCACCTGCTGGAGTGGTCGCGCGGGCTGCCGATCATGGTCGTCAGCCTCGCCCGTCCGGAGCTCTTCGACCGCCGGCCCGACTGGGCCGCCAACCGCCGCCACCTCACCGCCCTGGCGCTCGACCCACTGGCCGATGACGCCATGCGCGACCTCCTGGCCGGGCTGGTTCCCGGACTGCCCGCGGACGCCGAGGCGGCGATCATCGGCCGCGCCGAGGGGATGCCACTGTACGCGGTGGAGACCGTCCGCGGCCTGCTGTCCGCCGGCCAGATCGCGCGGGAGGGCGACGTCTACGTGCCGACCGGCGACCTCTCGACCATCGCCGTGCCGGAGACCCTTCGCTCGCTCATCGCGTCCCGACTCGACGGCCTCGAGCCTGCCGACCGCGCGCTCGTCCAGGACGCCGCCGTCCTCGGGCAGGTCTTCACCGCAGATGCCCTCGCCGCCGTCTCGGGGCTCGCGCCCGACGAAGTCGAGCCCCGCCTGCAGGGCCTGGTGCGACGCGAGCTGCTCGACATCGAGCGGGATCCTTCTTCACCTGAGCGCGGGCAGCACAAGTTCGTCCAGTCCCTCATCCGCGAGGTCGCGTACGGGACCCTCGCCCGTCGCGACCGTCGCGCCAGGCACCTGGCCGTCGCCCGTCACTTTGAGGCCCTCGGCGACGCGGAGCTGGCCGGTGCCCTCGCCAGCCACTACGTCGCGGCCCACGCCGCGTCGGAGGAAGGGCCGGAGGCCGATGCCGTCGCCACCCAGGCGCGGATCTCCCTGTCGGCGGCGGCCACGCGCGCCATCGGCCTCGGGTCGCCCGACCAGGCGCTCGCGTTCCTGGACCAGGCGCTGGCCCTGACCGGCGACATCGCGGAGCGAAAGGAGCTCCTCCAGGCCGCGGCGCATGCGGCGCGGTTCGCGGGCCGTCCCCAGGCCGTTGACTACGCGGAGCAGGTGGTAGATGCGGCGACGCGGCTCGGCGACCCTGTCGCGGTCGCCCGTGCGACGGCGGACCTCGGGCAGCAGCTCGTGGACACCAGCGAGTCGGAGCGGGCGCTCGCCGTGCTGACCGATGCGCTCGAGAAGGCGCGCGCGGCAGGTGCCCGGGATGTCGAGGCGGACGCCCAGGCCTACATCTCGCGCGTCCACATGCGGGCGAATCGCAACGAGGAATCCATCGCGGCCGCCGACGCCGCCCTGGACATCGCCGAGCCTGCCGACTTCGAGGACACCATCACGGAAGCTCTGATCAACAAGGGCGTGGCGCTCGCGACCATGGGCCGGATTCGCGAGGGCGCGGCACTCCTGCAGCTGGCCGTCGAACGCGCCGATGCCGCGCGAAACGCCCCGCTCATCATGCGCAGCCGGAACAACCTGTCGATCGTCCTCCAGGACACCGACCCGCCACGTGCGTCGCAGCTCCTGCGCGAGACGCTGGACATCGGCCGCGAGTACGGCGAGCGTGGCAGCTTCAACTGGATGCTCGGGACGCTCGGTTTCGCGCTGCTCTTCGAGGGGACCGGCTGGGACGAGCACATGGCGCTGGTCAGGGAGACGATGGAGACGGCGTACACCCGTATCGATCGGGTGCGTCTGCGCGGCATCCTCGGGATGTTCGAGGCTTCCCGTGGCGAGGCGCTCGACACGGTCGTACCCGAGCTTCGTGAGATCGTCGGACCGGACGGCACCGATGACGAGGTGTTCTTCATCTACCACCTCATGGCCCTGACGGCGCTCTTCCGGGGCGACTTCGACGAGGCCTACCGCCACTCGGTGGAGACGTTGCCGTTCGACCAGGACCAGGAGCTGTCGCTGATCTACGCCTTCCGCGCCGCGGCCTGGGGGCGCAACGTCGAGAGCATGCGCGACGTCGTCGACCGGCTGGCCAAGGTCCCCGTCCGGGGCGTGTATCCCAAGGCCCTCCGCAAGGAGGTCGCCGCCGGGCTCGACGCCCTGGAGGGACGCACGCCCCAGGCCGTCGAAGGCTTCCGCGAGGCGCGCGATGCCTGCCTGGCCCTCGGCCTGCGGGTGACGGCGGCCTGGACCGCTCTCGGCGCCCTCATCCTCCTGCCGAACCAGCCCGAGGTCCGTGGATGGACCGATGAGACCCGCGCCGCGCTCGAGGCCGTCGGCGCCCGCCCGGGCCTCGAGTTCCTCGACCGCGCGCTGGCGTCGGCGTCGGCCGCGCCGGTGGAGCCCACGACCGCATCGGTCCCGGTGGAGTAGCTCGCCCACCTGCCGTTTTGCCGCTCCTGATAACCATCGGCGGATGAAGGGTCGACCATCGGCGGCAATTTGCCGTCGACAGTCATTCTTCGCCCCGCTGGCGGCCACATCGGCCGTTCAGTCTCCGTTGGTTATCGGGGGTGGTAAGCCGAGGGAATGGCCCCAAAGCGGGGGTTCGCCTCCAGCCGGGTCAATCGGCCGGGATCGCCTGCCAGACCGGGTCGAACACCTGCGTGGATGCCATTTGGGCGTCGCTGCCGTCGGGCCGGATGAGGACCGTGCCCGACTCGTCAGGGCGACCGTTGAGGTGGACGCCGAACGAGATCCATGCGCCATCGGGCGACCAGGCGGGGCTGCGAAGGTCGTCGACGCAGCAACCTGACTCGTAGATTCGCGTCGCCGGACCGCCGTCGATCCCGACCGACCACAGCGCCACGCTCTCCTCCGTATCTCCCGCACTGAGGAACGCGATCGAGGTCGAGTCCGGGGACCAGGTCGGGGGCCGGATGGGCTGGGCGAGGTCGGTCGGCGTCAGCTGCCGCGCTCCGGTGCCATCGGGGTGGACGACCCACAGCGACGTCGTCGTGTCCGAGCAGCAATATGCAGTCCCGGATTGAGGATCTCGGATGGCCGACTCCTGCCCGAATGCGATCCATGTGCCGTCCGGGGACCATATCGGGTCCCACGCCGCCACGATTCGGCCGACCAGGGTCGGTCCCGTGGCCACGCCCTGCATGACCTCGGCGACGTCGACGACGTGGACCCCGGTCTGCCCGCCGCTGACCGTGAACAGGAGCTGACGGCCGTCCGGTGAGAACGTGGGCGAGGAGCTCAGGCCGATGACTTCAAGCTCGTGCTGGGCGCCGCCCTCGATCTCCTTGACGGCGATGCCGTCCCCGATGCCGAAGGAGAGCAGCGAGCCGTCCGGTGAGATGTCGATGGCACCGCAGTACCCCGGGCATGTCCCGACGGGCCGCGCCTCCCCGTCCTCGGCGTCGTACAGCCAGATGGCGGAGCTCTCCGACGTCTGCGGGGAGGTAAGGGCAGGTTCGAGATATGCCAACCACCGACCGTCAGCGGACCAGGCCACCGAGTCGAATGAGGCGAACTCTGGCAGCTCACAGTCGGAGTCTCCGCTAACGAGCTCGCGCGACTCGAATGACGTCGGGTCGATGCCGACCACGCCGCAGCCGGCCTTTGCCGTGAGCCACCCGTTCTCGTACTCGACGCGCACCGGGCTGGGCGTCTCCCGATCGAGCCACGTGCCCACGGCGATCGTGCCGGCGAGGGCGGCGAGGAGGAGCCCGAAGGCGATGAGCGCCATGGTGGGGGTGAAGGTCCGCCGCCGGGCGAGCTCCATCTCGGCGGCCCGGCCCACGGCCTCGTTCCACAGGTCGGGGGCCTCGATCCGCTCGAGCCGTCGGAATCGGTCGTGAAGCAGCTCATCCATGGCGGTCACCACCCAACAGCAGCTTTAGGCGCTTCCGGCCGCGGCTCAGGTTCGCGCGCACGGAGATCTGGGACATGCCGGTGCGCCGCGCGATCTCGCGGACGGGGGCATCGGCGTAGTAGTGGAGGACGACGGCGGCGCGCTGCCGGTCCGGCAGCTTCGCCAGTGCCTCGAGCAGCTCGGTGTCGACGTCGGGGTCGAAGTACGAGCTGTCCGGGATGAGATGAACGCTCGTCGATCGGCGCTTCAGCTCGCCCGACGCGATCCGGAAGCCCGACTTCCAGACCCAGGCGCGCGGGTCGCGGATCGCCGAGCCGCGCCGGATGGCCTGCGCGAACGACTCGGACACGGCGTCGCTGGCGATCTCGGCATCGGCGGCGAAGGCGTACAGGGCGCGCCACAGCTTGTCCGCCTCCTGGCGATAGACCGCTTCGATCGTGACGGCCGACTCGGCCGCGGCTGCCACCGATTCCATCTGCCCTACAGGGACGGATTTGGCCCGAAAGGTGACAGACCGCGGGCCGCAGGTCGAGGAGTTTTTTCGGTGTCACCTTTTCGCCGGGCCGCGCTCCTGTAGAGGCAAACACACCCGTCCGGCCCGAAGGAGCACACACCCATGATTCGAACCGCCCCCCGCACCGATGTCGCCCGTCCAGGCCCTCTCGTCCTCGGCCTCGTCCTCGTGACCGCCATGACCGCCGGGTTCGTCGCCGGCCAGGCGGCGCCCGACATCGTCGGTTCGCTGTCCGGCACCGCCTCGGTCACCACGGCGCCGGCGCTGACGCAGAACGCGGACTATGGCATCCGGCATCTCGCCACGGCCGGCAGGCTGACCGGCTTGGATGACTACGGCATCCGCCTCTTGGCGCCCCCGCCGCTCGCCCCGGCCGACGACTACGGCATCCGCCATCTGGAGACCGTCCCACTGTCGCCTTCTGACGACTACGGCATCCGCCACCAGGACCAGCCCTGAGTTGCGGCGACGCCCGTCCATGACATCGGTCGGGCTGGAGACCTGCATCCCTCCAGCCCGGCCACCTGCTTGCGCCCGGCGCCACGCATAGAAAATCGCCCGGCCCCGCAGTGGGAACCGGGCGATTCGTGCGCTGCTCAGAGGTTGTCGGACATTGCGGGCGCCGGCGCCTCAGTTTCGCCGAACGCCTCCCTCACCTCGTTCGTGCTGAGGTACCAGAGGATCACGGCCGGCATCAGCGCCATGGCGAAGCCGATGCCCGTTCCGGGGAACTGGAAGAACGCCAGGACCGCCTCGAACAGGGCGAAGCCGGCGACGATCATGGCTGCCGTCCGCGCCCACGGCTGCAGCGCCCAGAGCCCGAAGGCGACGAGGATCCAGGCGATCGCGGCGATGATCGCGAACCAGCCCCACAGGCCCACGGACTCGTACTCCGGCAGGTCGCCCATCAGGCCGAACCAGTCGAAGCCGAGCACCCTGAAGCCGAAGAACAGGTAGCCGATGCCGGCCATCAACGCGAAGAAGCCAATGACCGATACGAGGATCGGCGGGTTTCGCATGGGGACCACCCTCCAAAACGGTGTTCGTGACGTCGTGACCTGCCGTCTCGCCCCCAACGAACCTCGGCAAGCAAGCGCGCCCGGCGGCATCCTACGCCGGTGCCGGCGGCCAATTCGGCGTTTTCCGCTCGCGATAACCATCGGCGAACGAAGTCCTTGTTCTCGGTGGTTATTTGTCGTCGCCGGCGATTCCACGCCCGGTTGGCGCCCGTATCGGCGGTTCGACCTCCGTTGGTTATCGGCGCTGGTAAGCCAGCCGTAAGCGGGCGGAGATCCGCGGCCGACATCCTGTGGACATGGCAACCCGCACGAACCCGATCCATGAGGCGGATCGCCTCACCCGCTGGCAGCTCGCCGAGATAGGGCGCGAGCTCCGAGTGGCACGCGTCACGGGCGGCCGGACGCAGAGGAGGATCGCACGCTCGGTCGGGACCTCGGTCGCCCGCATCAGCCTCCTCGAGCGGGGACTCGTGACGACGGTGACGGTTCGACAGCTGGGCCGTGTCGCTGCCGCGACGGGCCTCAAGCTTTACCTGCGGGCTTACCCAGCAGGCCGCCGTCTGCTCGACGCGCCGCAGCTGGCCCTGCTCGCGGAGCTCCGAGGTCGCGCCAACTCGGCCTGGGACTGGGAAACCGAGGTGCCCATGCCGATCGCCGGCGACCTCCGTGCCGCAGACGCACGCGCGACGCTCGCCAGCTGCAGCATCGTGGTTGAGCTCTGGACGCGCCTCGCCGACTGGCAGGCACAGAGCCGCGCGGCCCTTCTCAAGCAGCGAGACCTCAGGGCCGACCACCTCCTCGTCGTGCTTCGCAACACCCGAGCAAACCGCGATGCCCTCCGCCAGGCGGGACCGTCGGCTCTGAGCTCCTTCACCATCGCGCCGCGGGCCTTCCTCCGCGCCATGGCCGAAGGTCGCGATCCCGGAGGAAATGGCGTCGTCCTGCTGTGAGCCCGCAGCTGTCGCCTGATTTGCTCACTGCGATAACCATCGGCGGACGAACCGCCCTCCGCGAGCCGATTCTTACTCGTCCTGGAGAATCCGTGACGCAGATCGGCAGCTAGTCGGCCGTGGTTCTCCGTTGGTTACCGCCACCGACAAACGCAAGCAAGGACCGATGTCAACAACCCATCCACGATCACGCACGACTTGCCAACATCGTGTCCACATTTGTCACACGCCCGACACTCCACGCCACACAATCTTGTGGTCAAGCACGCACCGACACCACAAGATGTTGTGGTTTTGGCCTTGACGCAGCATAGGCGCCGTCATACACTGAGCGTCTACGACAACTCGGCGCACGGCGGTGCGCCGGACCGATGGGAGGGGCTCCGAACCAGGCACCGAACGCCACCGGTGTGCCACTCCATCGGCCAATTGCACGCAGAGGGACTCATCCCATCATGGCTCGCACTCCCGCCCCGACGAAGCCCGCCAACGGCACGCACAACGGCCACGACGACAACGGCCACACCACCGGGAACGGAAACGGGAACGGGGCGAAGACGAAGCCCACCCGGGCGAGCGGCGGCTACGTCCAGCTGACCCAGGGCGAGAAGGCGACCTGGCCGGGCCTGACCATCGAGCGTCGGTTCACGCGGCCGGATGTCCACCCGTATGACACCGTCGAGTGGGACACGCGCGAGGCGCTCATCACCAACGAGCACGGCAAGACCGTGTTCGAGCAGAGGGACCTCGAGATCCCGAAGGCCTGGTCGCAGCTGGCGACGCAGGTGGTGGCCAGCAAGTACTTCCGCGGCCACCTCGGCACCCCCGAGCGGGAGCGAAGCGCCAAGCAGATGATCGACCGCGTCGCGGACACGATCGCCGACTGGGGCATCAAGGACGCCTACTTCGCGACCGACGAGGACGCCGATGCGTTCCGCAACGAGCTCAAGGACATCCTGCTCAAGCAGCGCGCCGCCTTCAACAGCCCCGTCTGGTTCAACGTGGGCATCGACGAGCGGCCGCAATGCAGCGCCTGCTTCATCAACTCCGTCGACGACACCATGGAGAGCATCCTGACTCTCGCCAAGACCGAGGGCATGCTCTTCAAGTTCGGCTCGGGCGCCGGCTCCAACCTGTCGACCATCCGCAGCTCCAAGGAGACCCTGCGCGGCGGCGGCGAGGCCAGCGGCCCGGTGAGCTTCATGAAGGGCTTCGATGCCTTCGCCGGCGTCATCAAGTCGGGCGGCAAGACCCGACGCGCCGCGAAGATGGTCATCCTCAACGTGGGGCATCCCGACGTCGAGGAGTTCATCGACTGCAAGCTCAACGAGGAGCGCAAGGCGTGGGCGCTCATCGACGCCGGCTACGACGGGAACTTCAACGGCGGCGAGGCGTACGCATCGGTCTTCTTCCAGAACTCGAACAACTCCGTTCGCGTGACCGATGCGTTCATGGAGGCACTGGAGCAGGACGCCGACTGGACC
>DASUFJ010000053.1:0-59318 GCA_036274575.1 Candidatus Limnocylindria bacterium | reverse complement strand
GACACCATCGACTGGAAGCCGATGGCCGACGGTGGCCCGTCAGCGGAGCAGATCGCGGCGAAGGTCGTGACGAACGCGGTGAACGGCTCGAACGTCCTCTTCCACCTCGGCGGCTACGAGACCCTCGACGCACTGAAGCTCATCGTTCCCGGCCTCCGCGACCGCGGCCTGACCCTGACGAGCCTCTCCGACCTCCTGACCTAGCCGCCAACCTCGGCCGGCCCCCTGACCGGCTGCGAGGCCTCGTTCAACGCCTCGGCGAGGATCCCGAGGGCGGTGTCCACCGCAGCAGCGTCGACGATGAGCGGCGGGCTGAGGCGCAGCGACGCCTCGCCGCACTCGAGCGTCAGGAGGCCTCGCTTGAAGGCGGCCTCCTGGACCGCTTCCGCAGCTTCGTGCGATGCGAACTCGACGCCGAGCATGAGGCCCATTCCGCGGATGTCGCGCACCCCGGGCCGGCCGTCGGCGGCTCGCTCGAGCCCGGCGCGAAGCCGCTCGCCCATGGCGGCGGCGTTCGTCAGCCCCTCGTCCTCGATGATCTCGAGCGTCGCGAGGGCCGCCGCCGCGCATACCGGGTTCCCGGCGAACGTCGAGCCGTGGGCGCCCGGCGGCCAGGTCCACACCGATTCGCGCGCGATGAACGCGCCCAACGGCATGCCCGACGCGATTCCCTTGGCGCTGGTGATGATGTCGGGCTCGATGCCTGCGTGCTCGATCGCCCACCAGCGGCCGGTGCGGCCCATCCCGGACTGGATCTCATCCGCGACGAGGAGGATGCCATGCTCGTCGCACAGATCGCGCAGGCCGCGCAGGAAGGGAGCGGGAGCCGGGAAGTACCCGCCCTCGCCCTGGATGGGCTCGATGACGATCGCGGCGACGTCGCTTGGCGCGATCAGGCGGCCGAGGATCGTCCGGCGCAGGTGCTCCAGCTCATCGGTCCCGTCGCCTCCGGAGCCCTCGCGCCACGAGCGCACCCGCGGGAACGGCGCGTGATGGACCATCGGCAGGAGCGGCCCGAAGCCGGCGCGCTGCTTGATCTTCGAGTTCGTGAGGCTCAGCGCGCCGAGCGTGCGCCCGTGGAAGGCGCCCTCGAAGGCGATGATGCCCGGCCGATGAGTGTGGTAGCGGGCGAGCTTGATGGCGCCCTCGACCGCCTCCGTGCCCGAGTTGGTCAGGAAAACGCGAGCCGGCTCGCTGAAGGGAGCGATCGCGGCCAGGCGCTCCATGAACTCGAGATAGCGCGGCTCGTAGAAGTCGGTCGCGGCGATGTGGATGAGGCGGTCGGCCTGGTCCTTGATGGCCTGCACGACCTTCGGGTGCGAGTGGCCGGTCGAGCAGACGGCGATCCCGGCCGCGAAGTCGAGGAAGCGGTTGCCATCGACGTCGGTGACGACCAGGCCGGCTCCCGACTCGGCGACCAGGGGATAGGCACGGGTCAGCGAGGGGCTGGCCACGGCCTCGTCGCGCTCGATGATCGCTCGCGCCTTCGGGCCTGGCAGCTCGGTGACGATGCGCGGCGCCGCCTGGTCCGGGGCAGCCGCAGCTGAGGGGTTGGCTTCCACGGTGGTCATGAGGTGATGCACTCCGAGCTCGGAGCGGCGCGTCCTGCCCGCGCACCCTGGCTAGATCGAGGCCATCCTAGCAGGCCCGGACCGCCTCGCCGATGAGTCCCGGTCCCGCGTAGACCATGCCGGTCCAGAGCTGGACAAGGTCCGCGCCCGCGGCCAGCGTGCGCCGGACGTCGTCGCCGGTGCCGATCCCGCCGGAGGCGATGAGCAAGCCAGTGCCGCGCGTCCGCTCGACCGTGGAGACCATCCGTTCGAACAGCGGCCGCCCGGAGAGGCCACCCGCCTCCCCGGCGAGGCGACGCGATCTGATCCCCGGCCGCGTCACCGTCGTGTTCGACAGGATGAGACCGGCGTGCGGGCCTCCCTCGAGCGCGGTGAGGATGGCGTCGCGCTCGGCATCGCTGAGGTCGGGGGAGAGCTTCACGAGGATCGGCGTGCCAGCCGCGGCATCGGCGACTGAGTCGACGATGGAGCGCAGCGCGACCGGATCCTGGAGCTGTCGCAGCCCCGGCGTGTTCGGGCTGCTGACGTTGACCGCGAGGTAGTCGGCCACGCGTGCCACCCGCTCCGCGATCCACGGATAGTCGGCGGGGTTCGCGTCGCGGTTGCGGCCGATGTTGACCCCGACGACGAAGCCGGGCGGCAGGCGCGGACGGGCCTCGGCGATGCGCTCCGCGAGGGCCTCCGCGCCGGCGTTGTTGAACCCCATGCGATTGATGAGCGCCTCGTCCGGCGAGAGGCGGAAGAGCCGGGGTCGCGGGTTGCCCGCCTGCCGTCGCGGGGTCACGGTGCCCAGCTCGACGAACCCGAAGCCCAGGGCCGCCCAGCCCTCGATCGCCACGCCGTCCTTGTCGAACCCCGCGCCGAGGCCGATCCGGTTGCGGAAGCTCAGGCCCATAAGCTGCACGGGCGCGGCGGCAGGGTCCTCGACGCCGGATGCGATGCGGCACAGCCACGGAGCCGCGCGGCCGGCGGTGCGGAGGAGGCGGATTGTCAGGTGGTGGACGCTCTCGGCATCGGCCAGGAAGAACGCCGGGCGCACGGCGCGGTACGCGGTGACACGCCAGCTCATCCGCGCGGGTCAGTCGTCGCGCGCGCGGGGGAAGGCCATCTCTTCCGGGTACACCGGGGGCAGCCGTTCGTCGTCGTCACCGTCGCCGTTGCCGTCGGCCGTGGGGCGCGCCGGATCGGGCGTCATGAACTCGTGCCAGACCTCGGTGCCGGCCCCCGGCGGATCGTCCAGCTCCTTGATGGCCACGATGCCCTCGAAGCGGATGGTGCCCGGCTCGCCGGCATCGGTCTCGTAGTCGTCCTCGTAGTCCGGGGCCATCTCCACCGCCCGTCCGAGTGCCGCCTCCTCATCGGCGCCGTCCACGAGCACGACGCGATCCTCGACGAGCGTCACCCGTTCCGCGTCGCCGGCGAGGTAGGCATACCGCAGCTGGACGGCGAACCAGCCCGATGGCTCGACGTGGGTCTCGTCAGTGACGGTCATGGCGACCGTGCGACATCACGAGTGCGCGCGTCCCCGGAGAAGGCCTCGATGGCATCTGAGTGCCCACGAGCACTCGCCTCCTGCTACTGGCTGACGACGGTCTGGGACTGCTCGCGCAGGAACTGCTGGACGTAGTACGGGCCGAGGCCGCCCTTGCCGGACGACCCGGAGCCCTTCCAGCCGCCGAAGGACTGGATCCCCGGCCAGGCGCCGGTGGTCGCGCCGGCGCGTCGGTTCACGTACACCACGCCGGCCTGGATCGTGTCGAGGAAGCGGCGGACCTCGGCGTCGTCGCGGCTGAAGATCCCGGCCGTGAGGCCGTACGCCGTGTCGTTCGCCTCGTGGAGCGCTTCGTCGAGCGAGTCGAATTCGCCGACGACGAGGAAGGGAACGAACAGCTCGTCGCGGAAGAGCCGGTGATCGAGCGGCAGCCCGGTGACGACGGTCGGGGTGGGGAAGAAGCCCTTCGACGCATCGGCCTCGCCACCGACCTCGACCGTGCCGCCGTCGGCCCTCGCCTCGTCGACGGCCTGGGTGAACTTGTCGAGTGCCCGCTGGTTGATGACCGGGCCCATCCAGTTGTCGCGCTCGGTCGGGTCGCCGGTACGGATGGTGCGGACCTTCTCGACGAGCCGGTCGACGAAGTCGCGGGCCACCGAACGCTCGACGTAGACCCGCGAGTTGGCGGAGCACTTCTGGCCGTCGAAGCCGAACGCCGAGCGCATGACGCCCTCCGCGGCCTCGTCGAGGTCCGCGTTGGCGGTGACGATGGCGGGGTTCTTCCCGCCCATCTCGGTGATGATCGGCCGCGGGTAGTCCTGCGTGAAGCCGCGGTACAGCTTCATGCCAACCTCGTACGAGCCGGTGAAGACCATCCCGTCGATCCCGGTGCTCTCCTCCAGCTCGGCGCCGACCGTTTCGCCGGGTCCGGTGACCAGGTTGAAGACGCCGGGAGGCAGGCCGGCATCCCGAAGGGCCTGGCCGAAGTTCGCCGCGCTCAACGGCGCGTCGGACGAGGGCTTGAGGACGACGGTATTGCCCGCGATGATCGCGCCGCCGGCCGGGCCGCCGGCCAGCGCCATCGGGAAGTTGAAGGGGCTGATGACGCCGAAGACGCCGTACGGCCGCAGTACCGATCTCGTCTTCTCGCTCGCCGACAACGAGCCCATCGGCTTGACGAAGCCGTCCGCCTTCTCGAACTCGTCGCTGTAGTAGCGCAGCAGGTCGGCCGTTTCCTCGACGTCGCCGAGGGCCTCGAGGCGATTCTTGCCGACCTCGAGCGCCATCACCGCCGCGTAGTCGAACTGCCGCTCGCTGATGAGCTCGGCGGCTCGACGGAGGATCGCCAGGCGGTCGCGCCACGGCGTGTCGCGCCAGCCGGGAAACGCCTCGCGCGCCGCGGCAATGGCGTCGCGCACGTCCCGGCGGGTGCCGACCGGGAAGCGGGCGATCAAGAGCTCGCGGTCGATGGGAGAGCGATCCTCGAACGTCTCGTCGGAGGTCCGCTCCTCGGAGCCGATGGTCATGGGGTGGGTGCGGCCGAGGTCAGCTCGCGCCCGTTCGAGCGCCGCGTCGAACGCCGACTGCAGCTCCTCGTTGTCCGCGGAGAGCGTCGAGTAGGTGATCTTCATGCGCGGCGTGGTGGCCATCGGTGCGTCGAGCGCCTCCTGCTGGGGCGGCCATTATCGCACCGGCTCTAAGGTCGGCCTCAACAAGCGTTGGCCAGAACGCATCCGCTCCCCGCCCTGCTCCATGGCACGCCGAAGGCCAGGCTCCGGGGGGAGAAGAGCCTGGCCTTCGACGCAAAGATCATAATGTTCCCGTCTCGCCATCGCAAGATGGAATCGGCACGGATTGCGATTTCTTGTCGCGAATTGGCCACCGATCCGTGGCCTCGGCGCATCAGCTGCCGTCGGGCCCGCGGTGGAAGAGGCCGAGGTTGAGCCGCAGCGAGGTGCCGTGCGGAGCCATCAGCCAGGCACGGCCGCGATCGCCATACAGGCGGGGCAGGAGATCGTGGGCGAGCTGCGCGTCGCTGACGTCCACCCGGGCGTGGACGACCTTGATCTTGAAGCCGTGCCTCAGCCACCAGCCGCTTCGACGCTGGGTGGCTTCGATCGACTGAGCCACCGTCTCCGGCTCGAGGAGCGGCGCAACGTCGTCGCGTCCGTAGTAGCCGATGACGACCAGCCGGCCGCCGGGACGGATGACCCGCAGGCTCTCGGCGATGGCCGGCAGCGACCCGTCGTCGGGCCAGATGTCGGAGGTGAGCACGATGTCGACGGCCCCCGAGCGCAGCGGCAGGTGCGTCGGCTCGCCCTCCACGATGCGGATGTTCGGCTGGTGCGCCGCGGCCGCCCGGCGGCGCGCCTCGGCAAGCAGCGCAGGGTCGGACTCGATGCCGTACGTGCGGGCGGTCCGTCGCGCCAGGAGCATCGGGTAGTGACCGATCCCGGTGCCGACATCCGCGATTCGCTTCCCGCTCAGGGGAACGATGCGCTCGAGTGCCTGGAGCACCTTTCTATCGGGATCGATCGCCGCGGTCAGGCGGTCGTGGAGCGCCGGGTCCGCCTCCGCCCAGGCGGGGAGGAGCGCCGGCATCAGGGCACCTCCACCCGCAGCTCCGCCTCGCCGCCATCGGTCAGCGTCAGCAGGCCCTCGCCGGCGAGGAGCTGGAGGTCGAACGCGACCGGGCCCGGCTCGAGACGCGTCGCGTCGAGCGGGATGGTGAGGGTCGCACCGGCCAGCAGCGGGCCGTAGCCGAGGGACGTGGTGCCCGCCGGCTCGCCACGCTCACCCGGGCCGACGACCCACTTCGTCCACTCCTGGCGGAGCGGCGGCCCGCCGTCCGCGATGCGCTCCGCGGTAGGGACGAAGGGGCGCAGGAAGAGCCGCGCGTCCAGCTCGGTCGACCAGCGCAGCACGACCTCGTCGATCCGATCGTCCGCGTGGCTCGTCACGGTGACCACGACCTCGCCGCTCTCGTCGTCGACGTCGGTGGCGACGCTGACCTCGATCTCGCGCGGGTCGGTCGCCGCGGGCGGGTCCAGCGAGAGCGACGGCTCGGGCGTCGGCGTCGGCACGACGGTTGGGCTGGCTGGAACGCTCGCGCTCGGAGCGACGCTTGGTGGCGGCGTTCCCGTCGCGGGCACCGACGGGCTGGGAGAGGGGGTGGACACGCAGGCGGTGGCTGAGAGCGCGAGCGCGGCGACGAGCACGGTCGCTCGGATGCGCCTCACGATCGGCTCGCGTCGAGGCCGGGGAGGCGATTGCGAATCGCGTACGTCGCGGCCTGGGCACGGCTCTCGAGGGCGAGCTTGGCGAGGATGCTTGACACGTAGTTGCGCACGGTCTTCTCCGCCAGGCCCATGCGGTCGGCGATCTGCCGGTTGGAGCATCCCTCCGCGAGGTGGACCAGCACCTTGCGCTCCTGGTCGGTGAGGTCCGCGAAGGCGCCGGCCTCCTCCACGCGGCTCGCGTTGCGGATGCGGTCCAGGACGCGGCTCGTGACCGCCGGATCGAGGAGGGACCCACCCGCCGCGACCGTCCGGACCGCGTCGACCAGCTCGGTTGAGCCGACGCGCTTGAGCACGTAGCCCGAGGCACCGGCGTCGATGGCGTCGAAGAGCGCCTCCGAATCGGCGTGGCTGGTGAGCATGATGACCGGCGTCCCCGGCAGCTCGGTGGTGATCGCGCGGCAGGCATCGATGCCCGACCCGTTCGGCATCCGGATGTCCATCACCACCACGTCCGGCCGATGCATCCGGGCCAGGCGCGTCGCGTCGTCGCCGCCGGCGGCCTGGGCCACGACCGAGAAGCCCTCCTGCGCGTCGAGCAGCGCGGCGAGGCCGATGCGGACCACCTCGTGGTCGTCGGCGATGAGGATGCGGATGACGGCCGCGGGTGCGGCGGTTGGCTCGGTCATGTCGGTCGGCGCGCGGTGGCCACCGGCATCGTAAGCGAGAGCCGGGTGCCCCGTCCGGGCGCGCTCTCGATCTCGAGCTCCGCGTCCAGCAGCTCGGCACGCCGGCGCATGTTGGCGAGGCCCTGCGCCCGCCCCCGGCGCCCGCGACCGCCGCTGGCGGTCGGGTCGAAGCCGGCGCCGTCGTCCCGGATCTCCAGGGTGAAGCTGCGCCGAGCGCAGGCCATGCGCACGGCAACCGTCGTCGCATGGGCGTGGCGCAGGATGTTGCTGAACGCCTCGGTCACGAGATGGTGGAGCTGCTCCGCCTGCTCCGGACGGAGGCGCGGACGGTATCGGCCCTCGGTCTCGATATCGAGCTTGACTAGCGTGTGCGTCTGGAGCTCGTCGGCCACCGCCAGGACGATGGCTTCCGCGTCGCGGACCTCCATCTCACCGGAGCGAAGGTCGAAGATCGTGCTGCGGATCTCGCTCGTGATCCGATTCAGCTCGCCCATCACCGTGCCGAGCCGCTGCCTGGAGGCCTCCGGCTCCGCCCCGATCTCGGCGGACGCCTGCTCCAGGTGGAGCCCGGCGGCGTAGATTGACTGGATGATCCCGTCATGGAGGTCGCGACCGATGCGCTCGCGCTCGCGGGCCAGGAGCTCGCGCCTCCTGGCATCGGCGAGGGCGCGATCGGTCTCTCGTTCGAACAGCTCGAGGCTGCGGATGACCGCCAACGCGATCGCGAGGCCCGTGGCGGAGCGAAAGACCTCGATGGGCACGCCGAGCGTGGCGAACACGGTGGCTGAGTTGAGCACCGATGCCGGCGGGAACGGCGCCTCCATGGGCACGAGGCCGCCGAGGAAGGCGTAGACGGCGAAGGCCACGGATGCCGCCGCGAGCGCGGTGGACACGACGGGACTGGCGACCGGTCCCAGCGACCGCGACGTGCGTCGCAGGCCGATGACCACGATCACCGACGCGGGTAACGCGAGGAACGCCCGTGCCAGGACATCGCCCACCGCCAGCGGCGATCCGACCTCCTCGATGGCGGCGCCGATCTCGCGGGTCGGGAGCCACGGGCTCGGATCGGGCGAGAAGCTGGCGGCCACCGTCGTCGAAAGTGCGACCGTCCCGACGATCCACAGCAGCGTCACGGCTGCAGGAACGAGCCGGACCCACGGCTGACCGGCGATGCGCGGCAGCTCCGAACCGGACGGGCGAGTGCTGATGAGCAGCTCGACGCCGAACTGGAAGAGGAGGGCGAAGCTGATCGGCTTCATGACCAGCTGGAGGACGAGGAGCAGCTCGATGACCGGCTGCGGCAGGAAGCCGGCCTGGATGGGCACGAACAGGTAGCCCCACTCCATCAAGCCGTGGACGAGGCCGAAACCGGCCAGCCAGACGAGGGCGCGGGCGAGCGGCAGCTCGGATCGCTGGCGGCTCTGCAGGGCGACGGCGAGGCCGAGGACGAAGAAGACCTGCCCGTAGATCGACAGGACGATGATGCGGTTCGTCTCGAACAGCTCGGCCAGCCACTCCATCATCGCGGTGATGGTAGGTGGCCTTTGCTAGGATCGGCCGCGCCGATGTCGATGCCGCTTGCCGTCCGTCTGTGGTTCGTCTGGGCCTTTGCCCTGCTCGTGGTGACCGGCCTGCTGATGGGCCGGATCGTGGAGTTCATCGACTTCAGTGAGCGCGCGCCGTTCAGCCTGCTCGGCATCTTCATGATGGTCGAGCTGGCGGCCGTCATCTTCGGCATCACCGTGGCGCTCCAGCGGAAGCGCATCGCCCATCGCTTCGCGATCGGGATCGCCGTCCTGCCCATCCCGATCCTGGCCGGGCTGCCGCCCATCCTGCTCGACATGCCCGCGGCCGCGGCGAACGGCTGGTACCTGCTCATGGTGCCCGTGGGCGCGCTGATCACCGTCGGCCTCGTCAGCGGCCTGCTGCGGTCCGGCCCGCGCGCCTGGTTCTCCGAGCCCTAGCCGAACCTATACTCATCGCCGTGCAGCTGCTCGCGTACGCGCGTGCCGGCGCCGACCGCGCCGGAAGCCGCCTGGGAATCCTGACCGATGCGGGCGTTCGCGACCTGACCGATGCCCTCGGCGTCGCCGACGTCGGTGAGCTGCTGACTCGCGACCTCTCGCCGGAGGAGCTCTCGGAGCATGCAGGCCCGCCGATTCCCACGGCCGAGGTGGCGGTCCGCGCGCCGGTCGCCCGTCCGGGCAAGATCATCTGTGTCGGGCTGAACTACCACGACCACTGCCGCGAGCAGTCGATCGACCCGCCCGAGTACCCGATGCTGTTCAGCAAGTTCGCGAACGCGATCACCCATCCGGGGAGCCGCGTGACGCGACCCCGCGCGACGGAGAAGCTCGACCTCGAGTGCGAGCTCGCCGTGGTCATCGGCCGGCGCGCCGCCCGGCTCTCGCGCCAGGAGGCCCGCGACGCGATCTTCGGCTACACCGTGCTCAACGACGTGACGATGCGCGACCTGCAGCGCGAGGATCGCCAGTGGCTCCGCGCCAAGGGCTCCGACGGCTTCGCGCCGACCGGCCCGCTCGTCGTCACGGCGGACGAGATCGCCGATCCGCAGCGCCTCCGCATGCGCTCATCGGTCAACGGCGAGACATGGCAGGACTCCTCGAGCGCCGAGATGATCTTCGACGTCCCCGCCCTCGTCGCCTTTGCCTCGCGCACGATCACGCTCGAGGCGGGGGACCTCATCGCCACCGGGACGCCCGCCGGCGTCGGCCACTACCAGCGTCCGCCGCACTACCTGGTCGGCGGCGACGTCATGCGCTGCGAGATCGAAGGCATCGGCGCCATCGAGAACCAGGTCGTCGACGAGGAGCCCCGCCTCTCGGATCACGCCGAGGCCGCCGGCGTCGACGAGCTGCTGGCAGCCACGTCGTGACGGCGACGGTCGGCGCGGGGACCATGCTCGCGCTCGCGAAGACCCGTCCCGGTCCGGGCGCGGAGCTCATCGAGCGACCGATCCCGACACCCGGTCCGGGTGAGGTGCTGCTCCGCGTCGAGGCGGCGAGCATCTGCGGCACCGACCTGCATCTCTTCACCTGGGACGACTGGGCGGCCGAGAACCTCGTGCCGCCGCGCGTCCTGGGTCACGAGCTGGCGGGCACGGTCGCCGCCACCGGGTCCGGCGTGACCCGGGTCAGGGAGGGCGACCTCGTCGGGGTCGAGTCGCACCTGTTCTGCTGGAACTGCGCCCAGTGCCGGCGGGGGGAGATGCACCTGTGCCGCGACCTGCGCGTCATCGGCGTCCACACCGATGGCGGCTTCGCCGAGCATGTCGTCATCCCCGAGGCCAACGCGATCGAGTCCAACGGCCTTGACCCGGCGGTCGTCGCGCTCCAGGAGCCGATGGGCAACGCCGTCCACGCCGCCTTCGTCGAGCCCATCGAGGGACGTTCGGTGCTCGTCACCGGTTGCGGGCCGATCGGCCTCTGCGCGGTCGGGATCGCCAAGGCCGCGGGCGCCCCGCTGGTGATCGCGACGGATACCGAGCCTTTCCGGCTGGAGCTGGCGCGGACGATGGGCGCGGACCTCGCCCTCGACGGATCCGATCCCGCCACGGAGCACCGTATTCTCGAGGCGACCGGCGGCGACGGGGTCGAGGTCGTGCTCGAGATGAGCGGCGCGGCGGCCGCCCTGGACCAGGCGCTGCGAGTCATCACCCGTGGCGGCCGGATCAGCCTGCTTGGCATCTTCGGCGAACCGCCGACGGTCGACCTTTCGGAGCGGGTCATCATGCAGGGCCTGCGCCTGTACGGGATATACGGCCGGCGCATCTATGACACCTGGGAGCGCACCCAGGCGCTCCTTCGCGGCGGGCTCGACGTGTCGCCGATCATCACCGATCGGCTTCCGCTGGCCGAGTGGGAGCGGGCGTTCGAGCTCATCGCCTCCCGCCACGCCGGCAAGGTCGTCCTCCGCCCCTGACCTCGAAGTCGAATCTTGCTCGCTCGTTGCGCATCTTTCGACTGTGGGTGCGCCGCGTCGAAATATGCGCGGCGGGTGAAGCCGTACGAAGGAGTTCGGGCAGACGGGTGGCCGTCTCGCGCCCGGGGGGCGGGCGCCGGCGGTCGATTTCATCCGTACTGCGCTCCGGGCGGAGCATATTTCGACTCGGCGCGACGGAGCGATCCTGGGGCGTATGCTGACCCGCATGGCTGAAGCTCCTCCGACGACCGCGCGCAGCCGCAGTCCGCTGGCGTTCCTGGACGCCGAGATCGACGAGCTGAGGGCGAAGGGCACGTTCCGGCGGCTCCGCGTCGTCGAGAGCGAGCAGAAGAGCCGCTGCGTCATCGACGGGCGCGAGGTGATCACGCTCTCGAGCAACAACTACCTGGGCCTGAACACGCACCCCAGGCTCAAGCAGGCGGCCATCGACGCGACGGAACGCTTCGGCGCCGGCAGCGGCGCCGTCAGGACGATCGCCGGCACGATGAGCATTCACGAGCGGCTCGAGGCGAGGCTCGCCGAGTTCAAGCACACCGAGGCGGTGCTGACCTTCCAGTCGGGCTTCACCTGCAATACCGGCGTGATCCCGATCCTGGCGCCAGAGGGCGCGACGATCGTCAGCGACGCCCTCAACCACGCCAGCATCATCGATGGCATCCGCCTCACGAAGGCGGAGCGCAAGATCTTCCCGCACGCCGACATGGACGGCCTGCGCCAGGCGCTCCGCGAGGTACGACGCACCGACGCGCATCGGTCCATCCTCGTGATCACCGATGGCGTCTTCAGCATGGACGGCGACATCGCCAAGCTGCCGGACATCGTCGAGGCGGCTGAAGAGGCCGATGCGATCGTCTACGTCGACGACGCGCACTCGTCCGGGGTCCTCGGCCGCAACGGGCGCGGAAGCGTCGACCACTTCGACCTCCATGGGCGCGTGCACGTGCAGGTCGGCACGCTGTCGAAGGCGATCGGCGTTCTCGGCGGGTACGTCGCCGGCCCGGCATCGCTGCGGACCATCCTGGAGCACAGGGCGCGGCCCTTCCTGTTCTCGACGTCCCATCCGCCGGGCGTGGCGGCGGCCTGCCTGGCCGCCATCGACGTCCTGGAGGAGGAGCCGGAGCTGATCGATCGGCTGTGGGAGAACACGCGCCACTTCAAGTCCGGCCTCGAGCGGCTCGGCTTCGACACCGGGCATTCGGAGACGCCCATCACCCCGGTCATCGTGGGCGGTGGTGCGCTGGCGCATCGGTTCAGCGACCGGCTGTTCGAGGAGGGCGTGTTCGCCATGGGCATCGGCTTCCCGACGGTCCCGGAGGAGAAGAGCCGGGTCCGCACGATCGTGACCGCAGAGCACACGCGCGAGGAGCTCGATACCTGCCTCGAGGTGTTCGAGCGGGTCGGCCGCGAACTGGCGATCATCTAGTCCATTCGGGGATAGTCAGGCGGCGCACCCGGTGCTAGCGTGCGCACCGAACCGTGCCCGAGCGTGCTGCCCAGAATGCGTGACCAACCCCTCAGCGTGTCGATCCGCGCCACTGTCGCCGACCCTCCGGCGAGCAGCACTGCCGTACCGGCACGCCGGCTCCCCGACGACGCAACCATCGACGAGCTGGCCCTGGCCGCGACCGCGGGTGACGTCGAGGCTGTCGGGCGCCTCTACGACGCCCTGCTGGGACCGATCTACCGATATGTCGCGATGCGCGTACGGCGGCGCGAGGACGCGGAGGACATCACCCACCTCGTCTTCGAGCGCATCGTCGGCGCCCTGCCGCGCTACCGGCACAACGGCACGCCGTTCGCGGCCTGGGCCTTCCGGATCGCGCGCAACGCGGTCATCGACCATCAGCGGCGGCTTCGGCCCACCGAGCGGCTCGGCGCGATCGCCGAGCCTGCCGACGACCTCGAGCTCGAGTCCGCCTCGCTCCGCGGCGAGGAGGTCCGCGAGCTGCGCGCCGCCATCCGGCGCCTGACCCCGGACCAGCAGGAGGCGCTCACGCTGCGCTACGCATCGGGCCTCACGGCCGAGGAGGCGGCCCAGGTCATGGGCCGCCGCGCCGGAACCGTGCGTGGTCTGACGTTCCGTGCCATCGAGGCGCTGCGGCGCCACCTCCTGCGGGGGACCGACGGGTGAGCCTCTTTCGCGACTCGATGCGCCCGCCGCCGCTCGCGTCTGACGCGGCTCTGCGCCGGTACATCGACCTCGTGCGCGCCGAGCTCGAGCCCGATCCGCTCTTCCGGCGCCGGCTGCGGGGACTTGTCACGAACCGGTTCGTTGCCGTCCGCGAGGGAGGCGCGGTGGCGATGACCGGCATCTCGCCGGCGCGCGCGATGGGCCGGCTGGGTCGTGCCTGCCTCTACGCCAGCGTGGCCCTGGCCGCCAGCGTCGGCGTCACCATGGCGGCATCGCAGTCGGCCCTGCCGGGGGACCCGCTATACGGCGTCAAGCTGCGGATCGAGGAGCTCCGGGTGACGGCCCTGCCCGCCGAGTTCCGCGACGAACTCGCCGTCTATGTCCTCACGGAGCGCGTCGGCGAGCTGAGCCAGCTCACCGCGGCCGGGAGGACCGAGCAGGCCGAGGCGCTCGTGGAGGTCATCGAGGATCAGGTCGCCGTGGTGGCAGCCCTGGATCTCCCGGCCGAGACGGAGAGCGGCCTCATCGCCGCGCAGCTCGACGTGCTCGACACGCTCGTCGAGTCGCTGCCGCCGGAGGCGCAGCAGGCGATCCAGCGGGCGATGTCTGGAGGGCCCGGCCTGGTGAAGGCCGGCCGTGATCCCGCCACCGGCCACGGACACGACGCCACCGCGGGCGGCGGGCAGGATCGCGTGCCGGCCGCCGGCGACGTCGCGGCCACGGATGGAACGGACGGCGCAGACGCGAACGGCACGGGCGCCGAGCCTCCGGGGCAGGTGAGCAAGCCGTCCATGACGCCGCAGCGGACCACCACGCCCGAGCCGGAAGCCACGCCGGAGCCGGCGGAGACGCCGATGCCGACGCCGAAGGCCCACGGGCCCGGCCAGGGCGCGGACGCCCAGGGCGACGAGGGCTCGGACTAGCCCCAGGCCGCTCGCGAACCCCCAGACATCAGAAGACGGAGTAGGGGTCGAAACCCCTACCCCGTCCCTGCCAGGGGGGCTGGATCTGGTGCGCGGGACCGACCCGGGAGCCGGTCCCGCGCGATGCCTATCGGCGGCGGCCTCCGCGCGCCCTCACGTTCGCCAGCGTCAGCGCGCCGAGCGACCCGACGAAGAACGCGACCAGGAGCTCGAACGGAACCGAGACCGGCTGGCCATCGGGGCCCACACCGAGCGCGGTGTTCGGCAGCGACGGCTTCGGCGTCGGGTTGCCACCGAGCGGCGGAGGCACGACCACGACGCGGACGCTGTCCTCACCATCGTCCTCCGGCGTCTCGTCGGAGCTGATCGTGGCCACGTTGACCGTCGGGTCGACGCGGTCGATCGTCTCCGGATCGACGGTGGTCCGGAAGGTCACGCTGCCGCTCTCCGACAGCGTCGCGAAGGTCCAGACGACCTCGCCGTTCACGAGCTGCCCGCCGTCAGAGGCATCGAGGAACTCGAAGCCGTCCGGCACCGGGTCGCTGATCACCGCGTTGGTGACCGGGCCGTTCGCGAGGGTGTAGGTCAGGGTCCAGGTGACGACCGACGGGCTCGCCACGGGGGCGTTGGCCGGGCCGCTGATCGTGATCACCTCGGTGTCGGCCACCTTGTCGATCACGAGCGACGGAACCCGGACGATGACCGTCGAGTCGTCCTCGCACTCGGGGCCGAGGGTCTCGAGATCCGGGCACTGCGAGTTCGGGCTCGTCGCACCGGCGACGTTCACGAGCTCAGCGCCGTTCTCGACGTCGTCGGCCACGACGGCGTCGTACGTCAGGATGTACGTCCCGTCACCGAGATCGCCGAGGGTCCAGGTGATGGCGTGCTCGACGGAGTCATAGACGCCGCCGTCACTGATGTTCGACGGATTCACGATGCCGTCCGGAAGTTCGTCGACCACTTCGACGTCCTTCGCCGGGCCGTCGTCGACCGTCACGGTGAGCGTGTAGCCGACCGTCGTGCCGGGCAGGACGGGCCCATCCGCGTCGTTCTCCTTGTCGAGCTCGATCGTCGGGCACTTGACCTCGATGGAGGCCTGCCGGATGAGCGGCTCGGCAAAGTTGCTGGCCGATGCCTCCGACGAGTTGAGGAGCACACCGCAGTCGGTGCGATCCGTATCGGCGAAGACCCGGATGACGATTCCGGTCGCCTCGGTGGTCACACCCAGGGTCCCGAACTCGCAGTCGATGGACATCTGCACCTCGCCACCCTGCCCAAGGCTGCTGGCGATCGCGCAGTCCTCCGCGGACGCGGGGTTGTTCACGATCTCGAAGTCCCACGTCAGACCGGCGGGCAGGTCATCGTGGAGCTCCACATCGAGCGCGTCGCCCGGTCCCGTGTTCCACAGGCGGATCGTGAAGCTGGCTTCCTCGCCCGCGTCGATCGGGGTGGCATCTGCCACCTTCGTGTGGTTCAGGCCCGGGCACTCGACGGTGATGTCCGCCGAGGCCTCGTTGTCCGCACCGATGACGGCGGCCGGCTCGTTCGAGGCCGAAACCTCGACGTTGTTCACCAGCGTGCCGCAATCGGCCTCGGAGGTCAGGTAGCTGACGATGATGGTGGCCGTGCCCGGAACCATCGAGTCCGCGGTGCACGAGTCACCGGCATCGTCGATGGTGGCGGGGCAGTCGAACCCACCGTCGTCCACCACGGTCCAGACCGTGCCGTTCGGCGCGAAGTCGAGGACGTCGACGTCGAACGCGGTGCCCGGTCCGTGGTTCGTGACATGGATGGCGAAGTAGGCGGTCAGGCCGGCGTCGACGGGCTCATCCGTCGGGTCGCCGTTCGCGTCCACCTGCTCCTTGGTCACCTCGAGGTCGGGGCAGTTGACCGTGATCGTCGCGCCCTGGCCCTCGGGATGCGATGCGCCGCTCCCGCCGTTCTCCGACGTGAAGGTCGCGCGGTTGAGGATCGACGGGCACTCGCCCTCGTCCGTCATGCCGGTGACCGTCACGCTGAACTCCTCGCCGGCCGGGATCGTGAGATCCAGACACTCCAGGAGTCCGCCGGCGCTGACGGTGCAGTCGTCGCTGTCATCGGTCCAGGTGAGCCCGCTCGGAAGCTGGTCCACCAGGTCGACGCCCGTTGCCGGGGCGTCACCGGTCAGGTTGGAGATCGTCACGGTGTACGACGCCTCCTGACCGGCGTTGATCTCCGGCGTGCTGGTCGTCTTCTCGATCTCGAGGTCGGGGCACAGCACGTCGGTGCTGTCCGTCGAGGTGATCTCCTCGTGGTTCGTGGCGCTGGCCTTGGCCGTGTTCGTGTAGACGCCGCAGCTGTCACCGGTGGTGTCGCTGCTGATCGCCACGGTCACGCCCTCGCCCGGGGCGAGGTCGCCGAGGTCGCAGTTGAGGTCCTCGTCCGGCGGGCTGCCCGTGATCGAGCAGAGCCCGGTCGGGTCGAACCCGCCGATGCCGGTGACCGCGTCGATCTCCCAGTCGATGCCATCGCCAAACGGCAGGGCATCGTTCAGGACCGCGTCCTTCGCAATGCCGGTGCCGGTTGCGCCGCTGTTCGTCAGGGTGATCTCGAACCCGATCGGGTCGCCGGCCGTGACGCTCTCGTCATCGGCCGTCTTGCTCAGGTCGAGGTCGGGCGCCAGCGTGCTGTTGTTGAACGACACGCTGCCGTCGCAGTCGGGGAGGGTGATCGTGTCGACCTGGTCGACGTGATCCGCCCAGTTCGGCTGCGGGACCTCGTGGACCGTGTACTGCCCCGGCGCCAGGCCGGAGAGGCTCGTGGACTTCGTCAGCGGATCGCCGAAGTCGAAGGTGATCGACGCGGTGTCGCTGGAGGAGTTCGGGCCGCTGATCTCGAAGTTGAATGTCACCGACTCACCGCTGCGCAGGGAGCCGGACGGGATGGTCTTGTTGATGTCCAGGGCGACGAGCGCATCGGTCGTGATGTCGACGCTCGCACTCGCCGTGTCGAGGACGCTCTGGCCGTCGCCGGTGATCGTGGCCGTGTCGGACAGCGTGCCGCTCGTGATGCGCGGCTCGTCGACGGTGACGGTCTTGGTGAACGTCACCGACCCGCTGTTCGTGGCCGTGAACTGCCAGCCAACCGGGCCGGTGGTCGACGTTCCCGCGACGTAGCCGCCGGTGAAGGCACCCACGGACGGAGCCGCGACCGAGAAGGCGAGGCCGTTGCCGGTGATCGACTCGGTGTCGCTCACCAGGACCGATGCCTGGGCCGGCGTGCCGCCGGCCGGCTGAGCCGTCGCCGATGCCGTCGCCGAGGTGGCTCCAGGCACCGGGATGCCGGTCAGCTTATCGGTGTAGGTGGCCGTGGCGACGTCGTTGAAGGTCGTCGCCGAACCGTTGTAGACGAAGCTGTGGCTGAGCACGACCATCGAGGTGTTGGCCGGGACATCAACGGCGTTGCCGACCTTCGTGTCGAGCAGGTTCGACTGATCGGCGCCCGCGTAGATCTTGTCCGTCGCCTGGACGGTGATCGTGCGGTGCGCCGGGTTGATGGCCGTGACCTCGGTCGTGATCGTGGTGGCGCCGCTGGCCGTCGGGCCGGAGCGGGTCCACGAGACGGTGATCTGGACGCTCTGGCTCCGCGAGCCGGCCGTGTCGAGGCAGGTGTTCGCGAAGTTCAGCGAGGTCGGGTTCGCCGACTTGGCGACGTCCCACGTGTAGGTCTGGCCGACTTCGGCCGCCATCGTCTTCGAGAGCTCCTGCGGCAGGATCTCGTTGACGGGGATCGAGACATCGGCCGCGCCGATGCCGGACGTGCTGAACTGCTGGTTCGTGCGGTTCGTGTGGAGCGACGAGCCGGGGAAGAGGTGCGACCCGAGCGCGAGGCGCTCGTACCAGTCGATGACGCAGGTCGTCCCCTTGTCCTGGGTGATCGTCACCAGGCGGCCGATCGACTTGTCGGTGCCGCCCACGCCGGGCTCGATGATCGTCTCGGCGCCCGCGGTGACCTGGCAGCTGTCGTCCGATAGCGCGGCATTGACGACCGGCGCGCTCATGACGTCGTAACCCGGCGCTCCGCCGTCCTCGCGGTCGGCGGCGATGCCGAACGTGTAGGTCGTCGTCGCGTCGGACTGGCTGCCGAGCGTCGTGGTCAGGCGATGTGGGACGAGGTCGAGCTCGTTCCACTCCTTGCCGAGGTTGCCGGACGTGTACGCGGCGTCCTCGCAGGTGACCGTCGCCTCGATGAACGCGCCGTTCTCGAGTCGACAGCCCTCGAGCGTGAAGGCCACGTGGTTCGGGTCGGACGCCGCCTCGGCGACCTGCGGGCGCAGGGCCGTCGGCGTGACCTGGGGTACCGCGACCGTGAGGACGGGAACCACCAGGTTGAACATGAGTGCGATGAGGACAGGGATGATGCTGAGTCGCGTTCGGGTGATCGCTCGGGTGTCCATCTGTTCGTTGCCCCTCTGGCTGGCGGGCCTGCGGCCCTCGTATGTGTTTCGACCTCTCGGATGTGCCGCTGACGCCGACGATGTCGCCGGTCGCACAGCGGTGTTGAAACGCCCGCCTGCCCGTGCGGGAGCGCGAGTATATGCACGGGTCCAGTACTTTGGTACCCGCCGGTTAGATGAGATTTGCCGGGTTGAGTGCGGTCAAGTGAAGTTGAGTGCGCAGTTCAGCGTTGCGCTGCGGCACCGCAGGTCCTGGTACGACGGTCCCCCGGTACGGGCGGAGGCATGAAGAGGCCCTCCGGGCCGGAGCCCGGAGGGCCGTGATGCATCCCCCTTGCGGTGCGGCTAGCGGCGGTGGGCCAGCCTGGCCACGAACATCAGGGCAACGGCCGCGATGAACGCGAGGCTGATCCAGGTGACCGGCAGCTGCGCGAACTGTCCCATGGCCGTGTCCGGAAGGTCACCGGCGGACGGGGTCGGGTTCCCGCCGAGGACACCACCACCCGGCGTCGCGGTCGGGGTGGGGGTGCCGCCCTGCTCACCGCCGCCCGGAGTCGCCGTCGGGGTGGGCGTCGGGGTCGGAGTCGGGGTCGGGGTCGGGGTGGCTTCCTCGCCCTCGTCGTAGCAGAACGAGATGTGGCTGATGCCGTTGCCCTGTCCGTCCTGTGCGGTCAGTCCATCGTCCTCGGTGGCCTCAGGGTCGTACTCGTACAGGTTGTGCTTGTCGCTGCCGGCCTTGACGAACACAGCGTCGACGCCGATGTTCGACTCCCAGTCGAACGCATTGTTCTCGAAGTTGGAGATCGTGACCTCGAGGGTCCCGTCGCTGAACGTGCCTTCAGCCGGCGGATCGACCTTCAGCTCGGTCCAGCTGTCATCGAAGTCGCTGCAGGTCGGATTGCCCTCGTTGATCGGTGTAGGGGCAACATGGCTGGCCGCCGCCGGCATCGTCAGCGCCGCCAGCAGCCCCATCGCTGCCAGGATGCCGACGACAGTTCGAAGCCAGGTGCGGGCCCTGGGTCCACTCACGATTGATCGTCCTTTCCGAATGCCGGTGTGACCGGCGTAGCCCCCATGGAGATAAGTGCGCGATCGCCTTGATGTCGGCGCTCGGTGGCGAGTATATGGGTCTGCGCCAGTACTTTGGTACCCCGCAATTGACGTATGGCGGATCGGTCCGGTGACGTGCGGTGAGGTCATCCGCGGGTTGCCGTTGACATTCGGCACCGCGGGTACCCGGGACGGGGAGTACGAAACGGCCCCCGGGTTGACCGGGGGCCGTTCTCATCAGCTGAACCGAGTCGAGGTCAGCGTCGGATGCGTCCCGAAGCCAGCCTCGCGTACGTCAGCACCGCGAGCGCGAAGATCGCGAGGAGCGGGATCACCGGGGCCGTGCTGGTTCCCTGTCCCGACGTCTCCATCGCCGTGTTGGGCACGGACGGCGTCGGGTTTCCGCCGAGGACACCGCCGGTCGGCGTCGAGGTCGGCGTCGGCGTCGGCGTGCCGCCCTGTTCACCGCCGGTCGGCGTCGGGGTCGGCGTCGGGGTTGGCGTCGGCGTCGGCGTCGGGGTCGGAGTTGGCGTCGGCGTCGGGGTCGGCGTCGGCGTCGGCGTCGGGGTTGGCGTCGGCGTCGGGGTCGGCGTTGGCGTTGGCGTCGGCGTCGGCGTCGGCGTTGGCGTTGGCGTCGGCGTTGGCGTCGGCGTCGGCGTCGCCTCGGCCTCAGTGCAGTTCAGCGAGTTCGTCTTGGAGCTCGAGACGATGGTGCCGTCCGACTCGTTGGCGATCACCCCCAGGATGCCGCCGGTCGCAACGGTGAAGCCTGTCGTCACCGGAACGTCGAAGGTCAGCGTGCCGCTGCCGCTGAGATTGCCGACGTCGATGACGACGAAGTTCGACTCGACCGCGGCGATGTAGCCAGCCTCGTCCCCGCCCGCATTGCCATTGATGGCGCCCTGGTTCGGGGACAGGTAGACGACGACGGTGCTGCCCGCTGGCAGTGTGCCGGTGACGTTGTAGTCGAGCTTGAACGTGAACGAGCTGGCCCCGTTGTTGGAGTCACAGAACAGCTGCCCGTTGTTCTGGAACGTGAACGTGGCCGTGCCGCCGTTCAGGTCCGAGAAGGGGCCGTTCGTCGGGTGCCCGTTGTCGCCCGCAGTGAAGGCCAGGGTCGTTGCGGGCCGGATGAGAGCCATCGCAGAGAGCAGGATGGCGACGATGGAGATCAGCACCAGGATGCTGGTGCGCTGGGAAACCTGTCCCTTACCGGTGACGCTCAATTGCGACCCCCTTTTCTCCTGACCGGACTGGTGTTCGGACCGTCCAGTCGACTCTGTGTAGACATGGGTGGACGAGGAAGCCTAGTGCAATCGTCATGCCCTTGGTAGTACCTCGATCGGTCGAATCGGCCCGTCCAGGGGGGAAATTGGAGGATCAGGGGGGTTAGGGCCGGTACGACCGACGCAGGACCCGTTGCCGGGCCGCACCGGCAACTGCACCGGGCTCCAGCAAGCCGGGCGTGACCGGTCTAGGACGTTCGGCCGCGGGCCTCGAGGACGACGACCTGGGTCTCGTCGGGAAGGGAGCTGACGGTGACCTGCGCCTTGGGCTGGCGGATCGGCTCGGTGGCCATCTCGTGAAGGAACTTCTCGGGTCCCTGGAGATCCTGCGACGCGCCGTCGACACCGAAGTGCATGGGGATGACGATCTTCGGGCCGATCTGGGCCACGACCTCCGCGGCCTCGGCCGGGCTGAGCGTCGTCTCGCCGCCCACGGGAACGAGGAGCACGTCGACGGGCCCGAGCTCGGCGACCTGCTCATCGGTCAGCAGGTGGCCGAGGTCGCCGAGGTGGCAGATGTGGACGCCGTCGACCTCGAAGCTGAAGACCATGTTCTCGCCGCGCGATGCGCCGGCCTCGCCGTCGTGATACGTCCGGATGCCGGTGACCAGCAGGTCGCTGAACTCGTACTCGCCGGGCCGCGTGAGGGTCAGGCCGGCGGTGATGGAGCGGACGTAGCTGTGGTCGGGATGGTCGTGGCTGATCGTCAGCAGCTCGACATCGTGCTTGCCCGCGACGAAGCCGGTCGACGGGGGACAGGGGTCGGTGATGACGGTCGCGTCCTTGCCCTTGAGACGAAAGCACGCGCGCCCGTACCAGGTGATCTCCATCGGTCGCCCGATGGTAGCCGCTCCGGAGATAGCACGAGCCCCGGTGCCCGCCCAATGACACCGGGGCTCGAAGGAGGGAGGGTGGAGGTAGAAACCCGGATGGATCTCCATCTCGCAGGATGAACAGTAGGGGCCTGTTCTAAACCGCGGGCTTGCCGGGCCTTAAGAAACCTGAACGTTCGGGACCCCGATTCGAGGGCGCGTGGCAGAATGCGCCGCAATGTCTGCCCTCGGGCGGCTCGTCATCATCGGCGTCGCCGTCCTCGCCGTGCTCGCTGTCCTCGTCGTCGCGCTGACCCTTGCGGGTGGCGACGGCGTCGGCGAGCAGTCGTCGCCCTCCCCCTCGACCGCGACGTCGGCGTCGCCGACCGTCTCAGCAGAGGAGACGGCGAGCGCGGCGCCCAGTGTCGACGAGGAGGCCACGCTTGCCACGCTCCGGCGGATCGAGGAGCAGGTGATCGCCATCCGCGGGCTGCCGGCGGCCGAGATCGGCCCACCCGAGCTCATCTCCCGCGACCAGCTGGGCGACGAGCTGGCGCGCATCTTCGAGGAGGAGTATCCGGCCGAGGAGCAGGAGAGGGACAACATCGCCCTCCGCGCGCTCGGCCTGCTGGAGGAGGACCAGGACGTGGCGGAGCTTCAGCTCCAGCTGCTGGGCGACCAGGTGCTCGGCTTCTACGACGACATCGAGAAGCGAATGGTCGTCGTGACCGACGCGGGCCTCGACGCGAACGCCAAGCTGACGTACGCCCACGAGTACACGCACGCCCTGCAGGACGCCGCCTTCGACCTCGACACCCTGCAGACCGATACGCCCGGCGAGGACGACCGCGGCCTGGCGCGGACCGCGTTGATCGAGGGCGACGCCACCGTCTCGATGCTCGCCTGGGCGCTGGCGGGCAACCTGACGCCGGAGGAGCTCGTCGAGATCGGGTCGATCCGCCCGCCCTCGACCGAGGGCATCCCGTCCTGGATGGTCGACCAGCTCCAGTTCCCGTACGTCGACGGGCTGAGCTGGGCAACCGCGCTCTCCGGCAACCCGACGAGTCCAGATTTCGACGAGCTCGATGCCGCCTTCGATGCGCCGCCGGACTCGACCGAGCAGATCATCCACATCGCCAAATGGGACCCGCGCGAGACGCCTGATCCGATCCCCGAGCTCGACCTCGCGGCGGCCATGGGTGACGGATGGTCGGAGGTGGATGCCACGCCGATCGGCGAGGAGACCATCCGGGTCATGCTGAGCTTCCACGGGCTGGCGGGTGGCGTTGCCGACGAGGCCGGCGACGGATGGGGAGGCGATCGAGCCGTCATCGCCACCGGCCCGGGCGACGCCTTCGCCGTTTCCTGGCGCTCGGTCTGGGACAGCCCGGGGGACGCCGGCCAGTTCGCGGATGCGTACCGCGACATCGCCGGCTCGCTGCCGTTCTCCGTGGCCGTGGTGGAGGAGACCGATGGGTCGGTCCTCGTCATCCACGCGTCGAGCGAGGACCTGCTGCAACGGGCGAGGGACGCTTCGACCGGCTGAGCCGTCGCCTGGTCGGCGCGGCTACATGGAATCGGGGGCGCCGATGCCGAGCAGGTCGAGCGAATTTGCCAGCACCGAGCGAGTGGCGTCGACGAGTGCCAGGCGCGCGGCGGACAGCGCCGCATCCTCCCCGAGGACCTTGCAGTCGCGGTAGAACTGCGAGAAGGCCGAGGCCAGCTCGTAGGCGTAGCGCGGGATCTCGTGCGTCTCCCGCCGCTCAGCGGCGACGGCCAGCGCGTCCGGGAAGTCGAGCAGGTGTCGGAGGAGCCCGAGCTCCGAGGGATGGACCAGGAGCTCCCCGGTGCGCTCGGCATCGGGCGTAACGCCCTCTTCGGACGCGTGGCGCAGGATGGATGACGCCCGCGCGTGGGCGTACTGGACGTAGTACACCGGGTTCTCGTTGCTCTGCCGCTTCGCCAGCTCGAGGTCGAAGTCGATGCCGGTCGTGTACGCGCGCGAGCTGAAGAACCAGCGAGCCCCGTCGGCACCGACCTCGTCGAGCAGCTCGTCGAGGGTGATGAATTCGCCGGAACGCTTGCTCATCGGGATCTCGACGCCGTCGCGGACGAATCTGACCCAGGCGATGAGCGGCCAGCGCACGGCATCGGCGTCGAAGCCGAGGGCGATGGCGGCGGCCCGGTTGCGGGCGACCGTCCCGTGATGGTCGGCGCCCCAGATGTAGATGAGCTCGTCGAAGCCGCGGCTGAACTTCTCGGCGACGTAGCCGATGTCGGCGGCGAAGTAGGTCGGCCGCCCGTTGGAGCGGATGACGACCCGGTCCTTGTCGTCACCGAAGTCCGACGACCGGAACCAGAGCGCGCCGTCTTCCTCGTACATGTAGCCGGCGGCGCGCAGCTGCTCGATGGCGCGCTCCACCCAGCCCGCGTCATGGATGGCACCCTCGCTGGTCCAGACGTCGAAGCGGACGCCCAGCCGGGCGAGGCTGGACTCGATGCCCTGGCGGACCCGCTCGGATGCCCATCGGCCGAGGAGCTCGACGGCGTCCGCATCGGTCCCATTGGCCTGCTCCCAGAGATCGGCGGGAACGGCGGCCACGAGGTCGCTGACGTAGTCGCCGTGATAGCCGTCGGGCGGGATCTCCTCGCCGCGCCTGAGCGCCAGGAGCGTCGCGCCGAGGTTGCGGATCTGCTCGTTGTAGTCGTTGAAGTAGTACTCGCGCGTGACCTCGTGGCCGGTCGCCTCCAGGACGCGGCTCAGGACGTCGCCCACGAACGCGCCGCGCGCATTGCCGACCGTGAGCGGACCGGTCGGGTTGGCGCTCACGAACTCCACGTTGATGCGTCGCGGTTGCTCCACCGAACCGCGGCCGTACCGCGGCCCGGCATCGAGGATCGGTCCCACCTGGGCCGCGATCCATGACGGATCCAGGCGGACGTTCAGGAATCCGGGCGGCGCCACATCCACGGTGGCGATGGCCGGCGGGCGGTCGAGGTGGTCGAGGATCGCGCCGGCGATGGCCAGCGGAGCGGCACGAGCGACGGGCGCGAGCTGCAGCGCCGCGTTCGTGGCCCAGTCCCCGTGCTCGGGATTCGCCGGCTGCTCGAGACCGACCGGTGGAAGCTCCGCGCCCTCGGGGATAGACAGGGCACCGGCGCGAATCGCGCGGTCGCGCGCATCGCTGATCGCTCGGGTGATCTCACGGCGGAGGCTCATGGGGCGTCGAGTCTAGCGTCCCGACGCGGGCAGCCCGGCGGAGGGATCAGCCGTCCGGACAGTCGATCAGGGCTCGGCGACGACGGTGGTCGTCGGTGGATCCGACCGGGCGGCGCCGGCGTCGAGCGAGAGGCCGCCGATGGCCATCGCGGCGATGAGCCACGCAACGGCAAGAACCAGGAGGATCCGGGGTGGGCGTTGCGCCGGGGCTGCGGCGACGTTCGGGCGCTTCATGGGCTTGCACGATCCGAATGCAAGCCCAGTGCCAGCCGGGGCGGGCCAGCGCTCAGCGCTCGCGGGCGAGTCGCAGCTCCAGGGCCTGGTCGGGGCTGAAGTCGCGCAGCCCGAGCGTGTCGGCGGCGACCTCCAGCAGGGCGCCGGTGGGCGCCAGACCGATGAGCTCGCAGTGGTCGATATCCGTCCCGGCCTCGCGCGCCAGGCGCCGGACCTCCCGCACGACCGCGGCGATCCCGGTCCGCTCCCAGTCGACCAGGTTCATCGACACCTGCGCCATGGTCGGCGTGCCGGGGTTCTCGAGGAGGACGCCCATGGCCTGCACCGCCGGCATCCCGCCGGATGACTCGCGGATGGCGGTGGCGATCTTGATGGCGACCGCCAGCTCGTCGGTGGCCAGATTGATGTTGAACGCGATCAACGGCTTGCGCGCGCCCACGGCCACCGCCCCGCCGCGCGGATGGGTCCGGGCCGGCCCGAAGTCCGGCGCCCGTCCCGGATCGGTCGCGATCTCGTCGCGGATCGCCTCGTACTGGCCGCGTCGCACGTCCGCCAGGCGTCGCCTCTCCGGACGGAGTGCAGCCTCACCGTAGAGGTAGACGGGCAGGTCGAAGCGCATGGCGATCTGCTCGCCGAAGCGCCGAGCGAGGTCCACGCACTCCTCGATGCGGGTGTTCCCGAGGGGAACGAAGGGGATCACATCGACGGCGCCGATGCGTGGGTGGGCGCCGGCGTGCTGTTCCATGTCGATCAGCTCGAGCGCCCGTCCGACCCCCGCGGTGGCGGCGCGCACGACCGGCTCCGCGCTGCCGGCGAATGTCACCACGCTGCGGTTGTGGGTCTCGTCGCGCGAGCTGTCGAGCACGGTCACGCCATCGATCTGGCCGATGGCCGCGACGATCTCGTCGACGACCTCCTGGCGCCGACCCTCGCTGAAGTTCGGGACGCACTCGATCAGTCCGGGCATCGCGGTGATCGTAGGGCCCTGCGATCGATGGTGTTCGCCGATGGAGTGCACGGGCGGCCGGCGAGCCCGCCGGTGCTAGGCTCCGCCCGTATGAGCGGCACCCTGTTCCTCGTGGCCGTGCCGATCGGGAATCCGGACGATCTCAGCCCTCGCGCCCGCGACACGCTGCGCTCCGTGGCGTTGGTCGCCGCCGAGGACACGCGCCACTTCGCGACGCTGGCGCGGCACCATGCGATCGAGACGCGAGCGATCAGCTACCACGACCATAACGAGGAGCCACGAACGGCGGAGCTCATCGGACGGCTCGAGGCCGGCGAGGATGTCGCCCTCGTCAGTGACGCCGGCACGCCGCTGGTGAGCGACCCCGGATACCGCCTGGTGCGCGCGGCGATCGCCCAGGGAATTCGCGTCAGCAGCCTGCCGGGACCATCGGCCGTGACGACGGCGCTCGCCGCATCCGGGCTGCCGCCGCACCCGTTCCGGTTCATCGGCTTCCTGCCACGCACGTCGGAAGCGAGGCGGACGGCGTTGGAGGCGATCGCGACCGACGAGGCGACGGTCGTCGCGTTCGAGGCCCCACACCGGCTTGCGCGCACGCTCGGCGCCGCGCTCGAAGTCCTCGGCGACCGGCCGGCGTGTCTCGCTCGCAACCTCACCAAGCCGCACGAGCGCTACGACCGCGGAACGCTGTCGCAGCTCGTGGAGACACTGGGCGCCGAAGGCGAGGTGCGCGGCGAGTGCACCGTCGTGATCGGCGGCGCCACCGGCGAAGAGCGTCATCTCAACGACGCGACCGCCGACGCGCGCCTGCTCCTGCTGGGCGGCGCGCCGCCCCGCGCCGTGCAGGACCTGCTCGTCGCCCGTCACGGCCTCAGCCGCCGCGAGGCGTACGCCCTCGTCCTCCGGCTGCGCGACGGATGACCGCCGACATCGTCGAGCGCGTGCTCAGCTCGCGCCGGTACCGCGGCATCGATGCCGCGCTCGTCGAGCGCCTCGCGGCCGAGGAGCTGCCGCGCTCGAGCGGCGCCGATGACGCGGTCAAGCGGGTCAAACGGAGGCTCCACCAGGCCGTCGGCGCATTCGAGGGCAGCCAGGGAGCCGGGACCGATGCGCTCGCGCGGGCCTGGAACGGCGATCTCACCGACCCCGGATTCCGTGCGGCGTGCCTCGTCGCGCTCCGGGGCCATGCCTCGACGCGCGAGCGCGTCGCGCACCTCGACCGCTTCTACGCCGCGATCTGGGAGGTCACCGGCGTGCCCGCCAGCGTCCTCGACCTCGGCTGCGGCCTCGCGCCACTGTCGTTGCCCTGGATGCGGCTCGATCGCGCGACGCCATATCGAGCCGTCGACGTGGACCGCAATTCACTCGCCCGAGCCGAGGAGTTCCTGGACCTCGTCGGCCAGCCGCACGAGACACGAGCGCTCGACCTGGTGGCCGCCGTGCCGGAGGACCTGACCGACGTCGCCCTCTTGCTGAAGCTCGTGACGACCCTGGACCGACAGGATCCGTCCGCGGCCGCGCGGTTGCTGGCATCGGTCCGCGCCACCCATGCGGTGGTGAGCTTCACGACGCGTTCGCTCGGCGGGCACGCGCGAGGCATGGAGCCGACGTATCGGTCCCGGCTGGAGCGCCTGGTGGCCGAGGTTCCACGGGTGACGGGCGTCGAGGAAGCATCGGTCCCGAACGAGCTGGTCTTCGTCCTGGCACTGGGGCCGGTCGGTGCCTGAGGCCCTGGAGACCCGGCGCGGAATGCTCGCCGTCCCGGCCTTCCTGCCGGACGCCACGCGCGCCGGCGTGCGTGGCGCCTCGAGCGAGGACCTTCGGGCCGTCGGGATCGAGGCCGTCGTGGTCAACGCGTTCCATCTCCTCCGCCGCCCGGGGGCGCGGGTGATCCAGGCGGCCGGTGGAATCCACCGGTTCATGGACTGGGATGGCCCCGTCCTCAGCGACTCGGGCGGCTTCCAGGTCTGGAGCCTCATTCGCCAGGATCCCAACCGCGGCGTCATCCGCGACAACGAGGTCATCTTCCGCGAGCCATCGACGGGCGAGAAGTGGAACCTGACGCCGGAGCGGATCGTGAACCTGCAGCTCCAGCTGGGCAGCGACGTCGTCGTCTGCCTGGACGACTGCACCGATGCCGACGCCCCCGACGCGGAGCAGGAGCGCGCCGTCGAGCGCACCGTCCGCTGGGCACGACGCAGCCGGGAGGCCTTCGACAGCGGGGTCGCCGAGCGGGGTGGTGACCACCCGCCGCGGATCTTCGCCGTCGTCCAGGGCGGACGCGTCGAGTCGCTGCGGCGCCAGTGCGCGGCCGAGCTGGCGGCGATCGGCTTCGACGGCTATGGCTTCGGCGGCTGGCCCCTGGCCGAGGACGGCTCGCTCCTGGCGGATGCGCTGGGCTGGGTCGCCGAGTCGCTCCCGACCGCGGTGCCGAAGCACGCCCTGGGGATTGGCCGGGCCGACCATGTCGTCGCTGCCTTCGCCCTCGGCTACTCGATCTTCGACTGCGCGCTGCCCACGCGCGATGCGCGCCACGGCCGGCTCTACGCCTTCCGGCCGGGTGGGGCGAATCAGCCCCCGAAGCCGGGCGAGAGCTTCTTCCGCGCCGTCCACATCCACGACCAGCGCTATCGCGTCGACCATGGACCGATCGAGGACGGATGCGACTGCCCGCTGTGCGCGCGGCATTCGGCGGCCTACCTCCATCACCTGTTCAAGGTCGGCGATGCCTCGGCGGAGCGGCTCGCGACGCTCCACAACCTCCGCTTCTACGTGCGGCTGTTCGAGCTCCTGCGCCGTTAGGCGTGGGCGGTGGCCTGTGCCGGGTCCTCGCGTCCGAGCGTGTCCGGGTCAACGTGGCGGGCGCGGGCCAGCCGCTCGGTGAGGAGCTGGAGTGCCACGGCCGAGGCGAGGAGACTGCCGGCGAGGCCGGGGACGCGATCCGTATGCGGCAGGACGATCCGGCCGGCCGGCGTCTCCTCCTCCGGGACCTTCACAGCCGCCGCCTCAGAGAGGATCGCCGCCAGCGGGATTCCCAGTGCGCGCGCCGCGGCCCGGACGCGCGTCGCGCGCTCGTGCACCAGCGGCTCGTCGGCGGCGTCGGTCAGGACCAGGACGAGGCCGGTCCATCGGGTCGCCGCGGCGAGGTGGCCGTGGAGCGCCGTCTCGAGATCGAGCATCGTGGCCGGCAGCCGCGCGCCCTCGGCGATCTTGAGCGCGAGCTCGCGGGCGGTGATGGCATCGGCGCCGGCCCCGACGACGAGGATGCGATCGACGCCGGCCAGTCCGGCGGCAACGTCGGCGGCGGGGCGCGCATCGTCGGTGATGTCGAGGATGGCGCGGACGGCGAGGTCATCGGTCCGGGCGCCGCGGATGGCGGCGGCCAGCGCCACGCCGGCGAGCATGGGCGAGAGGTAACCGACGGTGTGGCACCAGCTCTGGTCCTGCTCATCGGTGGCGATGACGACGTCCGCCTCCGCCACGGCCGGTGAGCCGCGCCCGACGGTCACCAGCGCCGTCCGCGCGCCCGCCTTCCGGGCCGCGGCGAGCGCCTCCGTCGTCACCTTCGTGCCGCCCTCGTGCGAGATGCCGATGACGATGCCCTCGCCCGGCGGCCGTAGGGCGACCTCGAGCGCCTGTCGGGCGACGACCTCCCAGCCGCGCCCGTGGGCCAGCGCCTCGTCCAGGAGCGCGGCGACCGCCATGGCCGCGTGCTCGGAGGTGCCGCACCCGGTGATCACAAGAGGGCGCCCCGCGGCCGCCGTCTGGCGCAGCTCCCGGGCCAGTTCGCCCACGGCCACATCCGCGGCGAGGCGATGGAGCAGTCGCTGGGCGAGTGCCGGCTCGGCCGCGATCATCTCGGTCATGACGTACGGCGGACGGCCGCGGAACGGCGGCATGGTCGACACCGCCCACGGGTCCGGCGCTCCGGGCAGCGGATCGCCGCGCTCGCGCTTCACGCGCGCATCGTAGCCGAGCGAGTCAGCCGAAAGGCTTGAGGACCATGAGCACAATGACGATGGCCACCGCCGCCAGCTCGTATCGCCGTGCGAAGGCGACCGCCGGGTCGCGCCACGCGGCGCGAAGCTCCGGCGTCACGGTCCCGCGCTCGCGGGCCGTCTCCATCGCGGCTTCGAACACGCGGCCGCGCGGGATGAAGATCAGCGGCACCAGCGGGAGCGTGCTCAGCAGGATGATCGTCGACAGGAGCATCCAGCCGGTCGTGAGGCCCAGCCAGTCGTAGCCCTGGATCCAGGCCGTCAGCAGCCCGGCCGGAAGGATGGCGCTTCCGCTGATCTGCACCATCCGCTCGAACGGCGAGGCGGCCTTCGACAGCCCGTAGGCGCCCTCCACGTCCTCCGATGCGGCGGCGCGGGTCAGCAGGATCCAGCGACCGACGAGTCCGGCCACCAGGGCGAACGCAATGCCGACGTGGACGAGCTTCATCCAGCCGGCCCAGTCGGCGCCGAACTCCATCAACCTTCGTGCGCGGCAGGGATCCGCAGCCCGCGCTCCCGGGCCACCTCGATCGCCCGCTCGTAGCCGGCATCGGCGTGGCGCAGGACGCCCATGCCCGGGTCGGTGGTCAGCACGCGCTCCAGCCGGGCCGCTGCCTCCGGCGTCCCATCGGCCACGACGACCATCCCGGCGTGCAGCGAGTAGCCGATGCCGACCCCGCCGCCGTGGTGGAAGCTGACCCAGGTGGCGCCGGCGGCCGTGTTCACGAGCGCGTTGAGGATCGGCCAGTCGGCGATCGCGTCCGATCCGTCGCGCATCCCCTCCGTCTCGCGATATGGGCTGGCCACGGAACCGGCGTCGAGATGGTCGCGACCGATGACGATCGGCGCCGCCAGCTCGCCCGAGGCGACCATCTCGTTGATGCGGAGCCCCGCTCTCGCGCGGTCGCCGTAGCCGAGCCAGCAGATCCGCGCCGGGAGGCCCTGGACGGGGACCTTCTCGGCGGCCAGTCGGAGCCAGCGCTGCAGGCCCGCATCGGCGGGGAAGAGCTCGGCAAGGGCGCGATCGATGGCAGCGATGTCGTCCGTCTCGCCCGACAGCGCCGCCACGCGGAACGGCCCCTTTCCCTCGCTGAACAGCGGCCGGATGAAGGCGGGCACGAAGCCGGGGAAGTCGAAGGCGTTCGCGACCCCGGCCTCCTGTGCGAAGGCGCGGATGTTGTTTCCGTAGTCGAAGGTGACCGATCCTGACGCCTGGAAGGCGAGCATGGCCCGGACGTGGTCGGCCATCGAGGCCTTCGCGCGACGCACGTAGTCGTCGGGATCGCCGGCGCGCAGGGTCAGCGCATCGGCCAGGCTCATGCCTCCTGGGACGTACCCGTTGAGGGGATCGTGGGCGGACGTCTGGTCCGTGACGAGGTCGGGGTGCCAACCTCGTCGCACGAGCTCGGGGAGGACGTCCGCGGCGTTGCCGATGAGCGCCACGGATCGACCGACGCGCTCGTTCCGCCAACCATTGATCGTGGCGACCGCCTCGTCCACGTCATGCGTCAGCTCGTCGACGTAGCCGGCCTCGAGCCGGCGTCGTGCGCGAGCCTCGTCCACCTCGACGATCAGGGCCGCGCCGCCGTTCATCGTGATCGCCAGCGGCTGCGCGCCGCCCATGCCGCCGAGGCCGGCTGTCAGGGTCGCCGTTCCGGCCAGGCTGCCATCGAAATGCTGGCGCGCCGCCTCCGCGAACGTCTCGTACGTGCCCTGGATGATCCCCTGGGTCGCGATGTAGATCCACGACCCGGCCGTCATCTGGCCGTACATCGTCAGGCCGGCGCGCTCGAGCTCCCGGAAGTTCTCCCACGTAGCCCAGTGCGGCACGAGGTTTGCGTTGGCGATGAGCACGCGCGGCGCGTCACGCGTCGTGCGGAAGACGCCGACCGGCTTGCCCGACTGGATCAGGAGCGTCTCGTCGTTCTCGAGCCGTCTGAGCTCCGCGACGATGGCGTCGAACGCCTCCCAGCTGCGGGCGGCCCGGCCGGTGCCGCCGTAGACGACCAACTCGTCCGGCTTCTCGGCGACCTCGGGATCGAGGTTGTTCATGAGCATCCGCAGCGCCGCCTCCTGCTGCCAGCCCTTGCAGGAGAGCTCGGTGCCCCTCGGCGCTCGGACGGTGCGAGGACCGCTCCTCGGTTGGACCGCCGTCATGCCGCGATCATACGGCGGCGATCAGCCCTGGGCGTTGCCGAGGAAGTAGGCGAGGGCGAAGCCGAGGACCGTCGCGAGGCCGACCCCGTTGCCGCCGTTCTCGAATGCCTCCGGCATCATCGTGTCGGCCAGCATGGTGAGGATGGCGCCGGCAGCGAAGGCCTGGGTGACCGCGACCGTCTCGGGAGCGGCCCCAGCGAGGATCGCGTTTCCGAGCCCGGCGGCGAGCCCCGACGCGATCACAACGCCCAGCCAGAGGCGCATGATCCAGCCGCGGGAACGACCCTCGTCGAAGAGATCGCGACCGCCGGCGACGCCCTCGGGCACGTTCGAGAGGAAGATCGCGGCCAGGAGCGAGACCGAGATGCCGGCGCCACCGAGGAGGGTCGAGCCGAGCACGAACGACTCGGGCAGGCCGTCGAGCAGCGCGCCGAGGACGATGGCGAGCCCTGCGGTCTTCGCGCCGCCGACCGAACCGCCGGCCGCCGACGCCGTTCGCTCCTGCCGCCGCTCCAGGAGCAGGTCACCGACGAAGTACGTCGCCGCCCCGGCGGCCAGGCCCAGGGCCGTCGGCAGGGTGCCGCCGCCCTCGAACGCCTCCTCGGTCAGGTCGAAGGCGAGCGCGCTGATGAGCGCCCCGGCGCCGAACCCCATGACCAGCGCCACGTAGCGGCGCGGGATCTTCATCGACACGCCGATCCACGCGCCGATGATCAGCGACGAGGCGGCGATGAGGCCCCACAGGCCGGCGAGGAACGGGGTCGGCAACGGTCAGTCCTCGCCGAACGGATTCGGCTTCTTCGGGCCTTCGGGCGGCAGCCGGAAGAGGTCGTCGGGATCGCCCTTCGGCGGCAGCGGCAATGGCCAGTCGTCGCCCTCGTCCGACGGTGTGCTGGCGCGCAGCAGCCCGGACCATGCGTCCGCATCGGTCTCTCCCGACAGCTCGCGCCGGTAGACCGGGAAGCGATCGTCGCCGGCGGCGTGTTCGAAGCCGGCCTGCTCGTAGACCGACGCCGGACCCGGCGAGGGCAGCCATGCGTCCGGGACGCGCTCCGGGTACGCCTCGACCGCGGTGATGCCACGGCCATCGAGCTCATCGCACACCGCATCGAGTAGCGCCCTGCCCACGTCGGCACGTTCCTCGGCCGTCGCGATCGGACCGACCTGGAGGCAGGTCACGACCCATGGGGCGGGAGATTCCGGGAGCTGGGGGTATCGATCGCGGATGTCCTGTGCCCGCGGGTACGCGCTCAGAGGTCCGAACTGGGCGTACCCGACCGCGGCGCGCTCCACCGCATCGGTGCGATAGGCGAGCATCGCGTACGCCCCGGAGATGGAACGTCCCGAAAGCAGCCTGCTGCGCTTGAGGGACTCGCGGCTGGCGCGATCCGGGGCGTCGGCCTCCGGCGCCGCACGGCCGCCGTCCAGGCGCTCCCAGTAGTCGCAGGTCTGGCACCGAGCGCCGGGTTGGGTCGGCGTGGGGATGTCGTCGAAGGTCTCGTCGTCAAGGAGACGAAACTCGAGCTCAGGCATGCGCCGCTCCGGTTGCGGGGGTAGCGAGGAGATCGCCTCCGTGGATCATTTCCGTCGCGTTGGCGATGTCGGTGGACGGCGGACGGTCGTCTTCCAGGTGGGCGACCCGCGACCTGACGATCTCGTGGGCTCGGGCGACGCCGGCGCCCGGCTTCAGCGGCGCCCGGAAGTCCAGGCCCTGGGTCGCGCAGATCGCCTCGATGGCGAGCACCTGCTCCGCCAGCTCGACCGCGAGGCGCAGGTGGCGTGCCGAGGTGGCGCCCATGCTCACGTGGTCCTCCTGGTTGGCGCTCGTCGGGATCGTATCGACCGATGCCGGGTGGCTTAGGACGCCGAGCTCGTTCACGAGCGCCGCGGCCGTGTAATGGGCGATCATCAGGCCGCTCTGCACCCCCGGCCGATCGGTCAGGAACGCGGGCAGGCCGCTGAGGTGGGCGTCGACCAGCCGAGCGGTGCGCCGCTCGCTGATGGAGGCCAGCTCGGCCACCGCCAACGTCGCGTAGTCGAGCGCCAGGGCGAGCGGCTCGCCGTGGAAGTTGCCGCCGCTCACCACCCTCCCCGAGGCGAGCACCAGCGGATTGTCGGTCGCGGCGTTGATCTCGACGCGGAGGACCCGCTCGAGCTCCGCCAGGGCGTCGCGCGCCGCGCCGTGGACCTGCGGCATGCAGCGCAGGCTGTAGGCGTCCTGCACCTTGTGCGGACTCTCGGCGTGCGACGCGCCGATCTCGCTGCCTTCCAGCAGCGCGCGCAGGTGCCGCGCCGAGGCGATCTGCCCGGGATGCGGCCGCGCCGCCACGAGCTCCTCATCGAACGAGGCGGCCGTTCCGAGCATGGCCTCGAGGCTCATGGCGCCCACGACGTCTGCGGTCAGCGCCAGGCGCAGCCCGTCGTGATGGGCCAGCGCGCCGATGGCGCCCATGAGCTGCGTTCCATTGAGGAGCGCCAGCCCCTCCTTGGCGCCGAGCTCGAGCGGTGCCAGACCGGCGTGCTCGAGCGCTGTGCCCCCCGGTCCCGGCCCGGCGCCGTCTAACGTCGCCTCGCCCTCGCCCATGACGACCAGGGCAACGTGGGCGAGCGGCGCGAGGTCGCCCGACGCGCCCAGGCTGCCGCGTGACGGGACGACCGGGTGGACGGCCTTGTTGAGCATGCCCACGAGAAGCTCGACGGTCTCGACCCGGACGCCGGAGAGACCGACGGCCAGCGCATTGGCCCTCAGGAGGAGCATCGCGCGGACGACCTCGTCCGGCAGTGCTTCGCCGACCCCGGCGGCGTGGGAGCGCACGAGGTTGCGCTGGAGATCGACGGTGTCAGCCGGGTCGATGCGCACGTCCGCGAGGTCGCCGAAGCCGGTCGTCACGCCGTAGACGGTCGCGCCTTCGGCGACGAGCCGATCGATCACGGCGCGCGACGCGCGCATTCGCTCCTCCGCCCCGGGGTCGAGCGCGACCTCGCGCCGGCCCCGCGCGACCTCGATGACGTTGTCGACCGTGAGGTCGGTGCCCGTGAGGGGAAGGGGCGGCATCGGTCCCTATACTACGCACCGTGCGACGGCTGCCGGACCCCATGAGCCGCCTCGTCGTGCACGAGGAGGCGGAGTACCGTCTGGGCGGAGCGGTCCCCAGTCCCGCCGTCGCGTTCCTCCTGTCGATGATCGCCCTGCCGGCGCTGTTCTGGCTCGTCATGCTCAAGCGCACGACGGGCTGGACGGGTCCCGAGGAGTGGCTGATGGCCAACGTCGTGCCGGCCGTGCACGGCTTCGTCGAGGGCAACCTGCCGCCGATCGAGTTCCTGATCGTGGCCCTCAGCGCCCTCGGCAGCGGCTGGTTCGTGGCGCTCGCCTTCGCCGCCCTTGGACTCCTGGCCCTGAGCCGTGGCCGTCGTGACCTGGCGCTGCTGCTGGCCCTCGGGACCCTCTGCTTCCCGATGGAGTGGGCGCTGAAGTACTTCACCTCGGCGGAGGTCATCAGCCTGCCGACACTGATCGCCGCGATGTTCGACGTCAACGGCGTCGGGCTCGACGACATCGCCGACTTCCCGGCCGGCCATGCCCTTCGGGCGACCGTGCTCTACGGCCTCACCGCGTTCTGCATCGCGCGGTTGGCGCACGATCACCGCCAGGGGTACATCGCCTACGGCGTGGCGGCGGCCATGATCGTGGCGATCAGCGGCACCCGGATCTATCTCGGGGCGCACTACCCGATCGATGTGCTGGGCGGCTGGATCGCCGGATTCGCACTCGTCTCGATCCTGGTCGCGATCCACGTCCTGCGCGTCGATGAGCGGGCCCAAGCCCGCGTCGGCGCCCGTCGCGCGCGCGACGGCACCCGCCGGGTGGCGGTTCCGCGGCGCGAGCCCGCGGCGTCTCCGGCATCGAAGACGCTCGAGGGCTGATCGCTGCTCGACTTCATCGACCAGCAGGTCATCCCGTTCATCCTCCAGCTGTACGACGCGGTCGGCTACGTGGGCGTGGCCATCGGCATCGCGCTGGAGACGTTCATCCCCATCCTCCCGTCGGAGGTAATCGTCCCAATGGCCGGCTGGAAGATCGCGCAGTCGGCTGCCGATCCGACCGTCGTCGAGCCGCTGACGGGCCAACCCTGGACATTCATCGGCGCCCTCACGGCGGCGACGGTGGGGGCGGCTGTGGGGTCGCTGGCGGGCTATCTCATCGGAGCGTGGGGCGGTCGTCCGCTTCTCGACCGCTACGGCCGTTGGGTCCACATCTACCCCGACGACCTGGACCGCGCAGACGACTGGTTCGCGCGCTACGGCGCCTGGGCCGTCCTCATCTGCCGCCTCATCCCGCTGCTGCGCGCGCTCATCAACTACCCGGCCGGGGTGGCACGCATGCCGGTCGGCCGCTTCCTGCTCTTCAGCGTCCTCGGCTCGCTGCCATGGAACGCGGCGCTCCTGCTGGGCGGGATCCTGCTTGGAGCGAACTACGAGGCGCTGTACCACGCCATCCGCCCGTTCGAGATCGTCATCTACGTGATCGTCATCATCGGCATCGTCGCCGTCATCGCTCTCTGGCTGCGCGGCCGCGACCGTCGGTCGGCGGAGCCATCCGAGGGCGGTTGACCGGTCGCTCGTGCGGTGGCACGCTGCGGCCAACAGCACATCGTCTTCGGGGCGGGGTGAAACTCCCCACCGGCGGTCGGCTCGGAACGATCCGGGCCAGCCCGCGAACCGTATCGGTACTGGGCCGTCCCGGGCCGATGCGGCCGACCTGACCCCCGGCGCTCGCCGGGGCAGACAGGGCCGACGGTCACAGTCCGGATGGGAGAAGACGACTCGCGCGTCACCGCGGCCTCGTTGCCGCGGGTCTGGTGACGCGCGAACGCCTGCCCCGTCGCGGTGCCATGAGCGCAGCAGGGCAGGAGCGTTGACGTCGATCATCCCGGACCGCGAGCCGCTGGCGATCGATCTCGACGGCGTCGAGATCGGCTTCTCGACGCCGGGCGGCACGCTGCAGGCGCTCGGCGGCGTGAGCCTCCAGATCCCCTCCGGCTCCTTCACGGTCGTCATCGGCCCGAACGGCTGCGGCAAGAGCACGATGCTCCGGGTCATCGGCGGGCTGCTGGTGCCGGCCGCCGGGTCGGTCAGGGTCGGCGGCACCGCGCCGGTCGCGGGTGACGGACGCGTCGGCCTCGCGTTCCAGCAGCCGCGTCTCGTCCCGTGGCGGACGCTGCTGGAGAATGTCGCGCTGCCGCTGGAGCTCGACGGCGTGCCGGCGCCGGACCGGCTGGCGCGCGCCGCGGCCGCCCTCGAGCGAGTGGGCCTCGCCGACGTCGCCGGCCTGCGGCCATCGGAGCTGTCGGGCGGCATGGCCCAGCGTGCCGGCCTGGCGCGGGCGCTCGTCGAGGACCCGCAGGTCCTCCTGTTGGACGAACCCTTCAGCGCCCTCGACGCGTTGACGCGGGAGGCGTTCGACGCCGAGCTCCAACGCCTCTGGTCAGAGCGGGCACGCACGATCGTGCTCGTCACGCACAGCGTCAGCGAGGCGGTGGCGCTCGCCGACCTCGTGGTCGTCATGTCCCCGCGGCCGGGGCGCATCGCTCGGCTGGTGCCGGTCGAGCTCGACCGGCCACGGAGCACGGATCTGGCCGCGGACCCGCGTGCCGCGCGGCTCGTGGCCGCCGTGCGCAACGCGCTGTCGCAGGGCCATCCCGTTGACCTGCCGCCGTGGGCCGAGAGCAGGGGTGCGGCGTGAGGCGCATAGGCCTGGCGCTGGTCAGCCTGGCGGCGTTCCTGGTCGTCTGGAAGCTCGTCACCGTCGTCGGCGACTACCCCGATTTCATCCTCCCGCCCCCGGAGTCCGTGATCGAGCGTGGTCTGCGCGCGATCCGCAGTGGCGTCCTCTGGCAGCACCTGCTGGTGACGGTCATCGAGAGCGTGCTCGGATTCGCGCTCGGCGCAACGGCCGGCATCGTCGCCGGGGTGGCGCTCGCCAAGTCGGTCGTCATCGAGCGCGTCCTCTCCCCGTATATCGTCGCGGCCCAGGCGATCCCCATCCTCGCCCTCGCCCCGCTGCTCGACATCTGGTTCGGGGGCGGGCTGCTGGCGCGGGTCGTGATCTGCGCGCTCATCGTCTTCTTCCCGGTGGCCATCGCCACGATGGTCGGCATCCGCTCGACCGATCCGCTGCTGGACGAGATGCTCCGCAGCCTCGGCGCCAGCCAGGCCCAGCGGACGCGCCTGCTCGAGATCCCGTCGGCGTTGCCGGTCATCTTCGGCGGCCTGCGCGTCGGGGTGACCCTTGCCGTCATCGGCGCCGTGGTCGCAGAGTGGGCCGGCGCCGCGACCGGGCTGGGCGTCCTCATCAACATCGCCAACCAGGGTCTGTTCGACACTCCCCTCATGTTCGTCGCGCTCGCGAGCCTGGCGATCATCGGCCTCGGCTTCTACGGGCTGGTGGTCCTGGCCGAGCGCCGGCTCGTCGTCCGCTGAAAGGAAGGCCGATGTCCCCGTTCCGCCCGCTCGTCCCGGTTTTCGCCCTGGCCCTTGCGCTGGTCGCGTGCAGCGCTCCCTCGCCCACCGGCAGTCGGCCTCCCAACGGCGCGACCGGCGAGCCGCTTCGCGAGATCACCCTGCTGCTCGGATTCCGGCCGGACGTGCAGTTCGCGCCGTTCTACGTCGCGCAGCAGGACGGCTATTACGCCGATGCCGGCCTCGAGGTGACGATCGAGCACCAGCAGGCGCCCGATGTCCAGCGCCTGGTCGCGAGCGGCGAGGCCGAGTTCGGCGTGGCCGATGCGACCGACGTCATGATCGCGCGCACCAGTGGCATCCCGATCCGCTACGCCTCCACGCTCTACCAGAGCTTCCCGGTGGCGATCATCGGCGCCGCCGCGGACGCGCCGAGCGCTCCGTCCGATCTCGACGGGCGGACCATCGGCACGCCGGGCCGATTCGGGTCGTCCTGGCACGCGCTGCTCGCGCTGCTCGACGCCGGCGGGCTGACCCAGGACGACGTGACGATCCGCGAGTACCCGCAGTTCAACCAGGCCGACGGCCTCGCCAGCGGTGACGTCGAGCTGATCACCGGCTTCCGCAACAATGAGCCGCTGCGGCTTCACGCGCAGGGGATGGACGTCGGCATCATGACGGTGGACGAGTTCGCGCCGCTGCCCGGCCCGGGCGTGATCGTCGGTGACGACCTGGTCGAGGCCGATCCCGACCTGGTCCGTGCCTTCGTCGAGGCCACCGCCGCCGCCCAGGCCGCGGTCATCGACGATCCGGACCTCGGCTTCGCCGCGGCCGAGGAGGCGGTCCCCACCATCTCCGAGGACCCGGAGGTGGCGCGCGCGGTCCTCGACGCGACCATCGAGCTCTGGCGCGGCGACGGATTCGACGACGGCCGGGTCGACCGCGAGCTGTGGGACACCGGCTACGCCACGATGGAGCGGCTGGGGTTCATCGACGGCTCGGTGCCGGTCGAGGAGATGCTCGTCGACCTGTCGGGAGGATGACGCTCCGGCGTTCGCCTGCGCGCTAGGGGCGGGTCGTGCCGGGATCGATCATCGGTCCATGAACACCGCCCACGATCACGACCGCGCACTCCTCGACCGGTTGTGCCTGCTGCGAGCGCTCTACGCGCAGCGCGGCGATCGGGATACGGTGAGCTGCATCAGCATCGCGGACGTCATCCGCCACGCCGAGGAGCTTCTCTCGGAGCCACCTCGGCCCTCCGCCTCTCCCGCCGCCTGAGCTGACCTCCAAAACGAGTGGGCCGGGGTCGATCTCGCATCGACCTCCGGCCCTTGGGCGCGTGATGCGCTGTCAGCGCGGGGTGGGGCCTCCCAGCGTGGGGGCGTCGTCGGTCGCCGAAGAGCCGTCGGTGTCGCTGACTGCGGTCCCGGGTCGCTCCTCACTGGTCCAGGCGCTGCCGGCGGCCGTGACGCTCGCCGCATCCGGACGCTCGACCTGGGTCCAGTCGCTGCCGCTGACTGCCGTGGACGCCGCACCGGCGCCCGCCGCGTCGTTCGACATGTTCGCCAGGCCCATGCCGCCGACCGCACCCACGGCGATCGTGCCGGCGAGCACGCCGGCGAGCATGAGGCGCTTGCGGAAGGCGTCGGCCTCCTCGCGGGTCGGGAAGTTGAGGGCGATGGCGTGGCCCTCGGTGTCGTCGTCCCCCTCGAGGATGACCTTGAACCGCGGGTTGGTGTTCCCGTGGCCCTCGGTGTCGGCGTCGTCGTAGCGGATCTCGAGCCGCGTGCTGCCGGGCTCCCTGCGGAGCTTCTCCTGCAGCCAGGCGGCATCGTCGGGATCCACGACGGCGCGCTGGTCGTTGCCAAGGTCGATAACGAACTGATCGGTCATGCCGCGTGACTCCTTCTCCATGTGGTCGCATGCCGGGGCAGACCGGCCTTCGGGTTTGGGCCTGTCGGCCGGGCCGATGAAGGCGGCATCGCTCGGTCGATCCATCGCCCGCAGGCCCGGGCGAGCTCTTCAACTGACGGCGAGCATGCGCGCGGCGCGACAGGCATTCAATCGCCAAACCGACGCGGGCGGTGTCGGCATCCCGACACCTTGACAGTCAGGCGTCAGCCACCCGTTCGGCCGCCTCCACCAGCTGGCGCAGGACCATCATCGGCGTGACCGGACCGATCCCTCCGGGGACCGGCGTGATCGCTCGCACCACCGGGGCGACGGTCTCGAACGCGACGTCGCCGACGATCCGACCATCGTCGGTGGCGTTGATGCCGCAGTCGACGATGACGGCCGAGCGGTTGACCATCTCGGAGCGGATGACGCCCGGCACGCCGGCGGCGGCGACGAGCAGCTCGGCCCGCCGCGTCTCGCGCGCGAGGTTGTGCGTCGAGCGATGGCAGATCACGACGGTCGCGTCGCGCGCCAGGAGCAGCGAGGCAACCGGCCGTCCGACTACCGCGGAGCGACCGACGATCACGGCGCGCTTGCCCGCGATGGGGATGCCGTAGGCGTCGAGCATGGCGACGACCGCCAGCGCGGTGGCAGGGACCATGGCCGGCTCGCCCCGCGCCAGGCGTCCGGCGCTGGTGGGCGTCGCGCCATCCACGTCCTTGGCGGGGTCGATGTGCTCCACGAGACGCCGCCCCGCCGCGGGGTCCGCGAAGGGCTGGGCGACCACGATGCCGGCGACCAGCGGATCGGCGTTGAGCCGGTCGATCTCGCCTGCGGCTGACGCGGGGTCGGTCAGGATCTCGCTGGCGGTGCCGATCGAGCGGGCAGCGCGCTCGAGGCTGGCCGCGTACAGGTTGGCCGCCTCGCTGCGACCATCGGTCACGATCGCCAGGCGCGCCGGCGGCGGCGCGTCCGTCTCGTGCTCGGCCTGGACGCCGAACAACGCCTCCAGCCGGTGACGGAGCTCGCGGCGAAGATGCGAGGCGAGCTCGCGGCCGTCCAGGATGCGGCCGCTCATCCCATGCGGTCCGCCACGATCCCGGAGATGCGTCGCTCCCGCTCCGCCGCGTCGGCGAGGAGGCGGTCGACCTCCCGTGGCGCCTCCGCGGCGAGCGGATCCTCGGACGCGAGGTACGGGACGTTGATCCGGACGTTGAGCCCGGCGCCGCGGACCGCGGCTCCAGCAAGCACGGCGCCGACGCCCACGTCACTGACCGCGTTGCGGTTCCCGATCGGCGCGATGCGCTCGGCAAGCTCGAGCACCGCGGCAGCGGCGCTGGCGGTGGCGAGCGGCACCAGCGTCGCCTCGCGGGTCGCATCATCCATGGCCGCCTGTCGTGCGCCGGCCTCGTCATCGGTGCCGCGCGGGAGCCTGCGCGCACGGATCACGGCGTCGTAGGCGGCGGCATCGGTCTCGGCCAGCTCCAGGAGCTGCGATCGGAGGCGCGCGGCGGACGCGCCGACCTCGTCGAGCGCGGCCTCGTGGGTCGCCGCCTCGGGCCGTCCGACTGTCAGCTCGACCACCATCCCGATCAGCGCCGCGCCGATGGCTCCGGCGATGGCCGCCGCGCTCCCGCCGCCCGGGACCGGGTCGCGCGTCGCCAGTCGCTCGACGAGCTCGCGCGCGGGCAGGTCGGTCAGTCGTTGGTCCATGCGGCCGGTCGGCTCCTCGCTCGTCGAATGCGGCGGTGCCGGCCGATTGTAGAGGCGACGCCTGGCTCAGGCGGCGGGCTCGAGCGCCTCCAGCAGCCAGCGACGGCCGTCGTACGCGACCGCCGCACGTCCGCCGTCGGCGGTGCGCACGAGGAACGTCACGCGCGGACCGCGACCGACGGGATACGCCGCGCGTTCATCCCGCACGGCGTCGAGGTCCGTGATCCGCTGGTGGTGCCCCTTCCAGCGGATCTCGGCCGGACGGTTGGCGGCCCGGTCCCAGCGGACGCGGGCCTCGGTGGGGGGAATCTGGACGAGTGCCATGCTCAAACGCTCCTCGGATGGAGCCTGTTCGGGCACTCGAACAGGCGTTCGATTCAGGCGGGCAGCATACCGAACGAATGTTCGATCCGTCAAGCCTCTTCGTCGGACGAGATCGGCGCGTCGGGGCGCTCGCCGAAGTCGAACCGGCGGCGCGGCCGCTCCGTCAGCAGGCGTGCGCGCGTGATGGCCGTCTCGCCGAAGCGCTCGCGCACCACGTCGATCGAGCGGGCCAGCCGATCCGTGCGGTCCGGCGCGTCGAAGAGGGTCAGCTGCTGCGCGTCGCTCAGGTTGATGGCCGTCAGGCCCACCAACCGCACGCCGCGCCCGGCAACAAGCGTCCTGCGCAGCAGCGCGAGGCCTGCGTCGTAGATCGGCTGCGCGTCGCGGGCCTGGCGTGGAAGGGGCGCCTGGCGGGTCAGGGTCTCGAACCCCTCGTAGCGAAGCTTGAGCTGGACGGATCCGGCGGCCAGATCGTGCCGCCTCAGCCGCCTTGCCACCGACTCGGCCACGTCCAGCAGCGTCGCCTCGAGCCGCTTCGGATCGGCCGTATCGCTGTCGAAGGTGTGCTCGTGGCCGATGCTCTTCGGTTGGTGGCTCGTCTGGACGGAGGATGGATCGATGCCGCGGGCGCGGGCGGCGAGGTCGTCACCGTGGCGGCCGAAGCGGCGGTGGAGCGTGCCCTCCGGCATGCCCGCCAGCTGGCCGATCGTCGTGACGCCGTAGTCGGCCAGGGCCGCCTGGAGCTGCGGGCCGACGCCCCACAAGCGGCGGATCGGCAACGGGGCGAGGAACGCCGCCTCCTCGCCGGGCGGCACGACGACGAACGCGTCCGGCTTCCGAAGGTCGGAGGCGACCTTGGCGCACAGCTTGTTCGTGGCGACCCCGACCGACACCACGAGCCCGACCTCGTCGAGCACGCGATCCTTGATGCGCCGGCCGATGGTCGCGCCGTCGCCGAACGCCGCGACACTGCCCGTCACGTCGAGGAAGGCCTCGTCGAGGCTGATCGGCTCCACCAGGGGGGTGTAGTCGGCGAAGATGCGCATGACCTGCTCCGACAGGTCGCGATAGCGGCTGGGCCGGCCGGGAAGGAAGACGCCGTCCGGGCAGCGTCGGGCCGCCGTCCGGAGCGGCATGGCCGACTGGACCCCGAACTCGCGCGCCTCGTACGACGCGGCACTCACGACGCCGCGGTCGCCGGGTCCACCGCCGACGATGACCGGCTTGCCGCGGAGGGACGGGTCGTCGAGCACCTCCACGCTCGCGTAGAACGCGTCGAGGTCGGCGTGGAGGATCGTGCGCATCGGTATCGACCATCATGCGCCAGTGCCGTGACCGATGGTCCTTGACCGATGGTCCTATGCTCGGAGTCTGAGGACCGCCCGAAACGTGCCCCGGCGGCCCGGCCGAGCAACATTGAGGGGACCCATGGTCCGGATCCGAGCTTCCCGTGTCGGCCTGCGCCTTGCGCTCGCCGCGACTCTCCTCCTCGGCGCCACGACGCCGGTGGCGGCGAGCGAGATCACCGCCGTCGTCGTGACCTCGTCACCGCTGGCCGTGACCGTCGCCAAGCCGGTGGCGTTCCCGGTGACGGTAGCGAACACCGGCGGGAACACGCTGAACAGCATCGTCGTGACGGGTCAGGCCGCACCCGGCTTCACGTTCCTGAAGTCGACCCCGACCAGCGCGTGCAGCCAGACAGAGCCGGTGTGCACCTTCCGGCAGCTGCGCTCCGGCGCCTCGACCCCGCAGATCACCTTCTACTACCGCGTGCCCGCGACAGCGGCCCAGTACCCCTTCAACGTCAAGGTCAGCGCGGCCGAGGGGGGCAAGGACAACTCCGACGACACCGCGAACAACACCGACACGTTCTTCTCCAACACGATCGTCACCGACGTTCGGGCGCTCGACGATGACTTCGTCGCGGGCCACTCGCTCGCCATCGGCCGAACGTTCACCACCGGAGGCATCGACTGCACCGGTGCGTTGCTGCCGGCCACCTGCAACGACGCGGCCTTCCCGCTCGGCGAGGGCAATCCGCACGGAACGGCGGTCACGATGCCGGTCGACGGCGAGGTCACCGCGTCGGACGTCCCTCCCGCGGACGACTGTCCGGCTGAGATCACGACGTGCTTCGGGCATGGATCGCAGCTGTCGGTTGCCAGGGGCGACACGGTCCCGGGCGGGATCATCGTGACGATGCGGTGGGACTACACCGACCTGCCGAGTGGCCTGACGCCCAACAAGCTCGACGTCATCCACCTCTTCGACCCGGGCACGATCGTCGACGGCAAGACGTACGCGCTGATCACGGACAAGTGCACCTCGCCGAACCAGACGAACTGCTTCGTCGTGGAGCCGTTCAAGCTTTCCGACAGGGACATCCAGGCTACGTTCAAGATCCCGTTCAACGGCCGGTCGAAGGGCTGGTGACGCGCCTCAGGCCAGGAGCGCCCGGAGTCGCCCGGCGCTGACGACGTCGCCCTTGCGTTCGTAGAGGCGGAGTGCCTCGTTGCGGACGGCACGAACCTCGTCGTCGCGCCCCGTGAAGCGCAGCACCTCGCTGAAGTCGGTGAGCGCGTCGGCCAGCCACACGAGAGCATCGCTGCGCCGCCGGAACGCGATCGCCTCCTGGGAAAGGACGACGGCCTCATCCACCTCGCCGCGCCGAGCGAGGAGCATGGCATGGACCGAGCGCCAGAGGGCCTGCGCGTCGATGTCATCGTCGATCGCCATGTTGCGCACCGCCACCGCCAGCTCGTCCGCCTCGTCGAAGCGGTCGAGGGTGTAGAGCACACGGGCCAGCAGCCCGTCGACCGACGGCAGGAGATATCGCTCGCCCATGGCCGTCAGTGCGTGGTGGTCCTTCCAGAGCAGCTCCTCGGCGCCGGTCAGGTTGCCGGCCAGGATCTCGATGCGGGCCGACTCCGATGAGCTCGATGACGCGAGGACGTTGGACCCCAGCTCCGCCAGCTGGCTGACCGATGCCGCCAAGAGGGCACGCCCCTCGTCGATGCGGTTGTCCATGGCCGTCAGCTCGGCGAGCACGCCTCCGATGAACGCGCTCGTTCGGCGATCCGACTCGACCTGCGCGAGCAGCTCCGTGCAGCGTCGGATCGCGTCCGGGACCGGTGTGGGGCCGAAGAGCGCGGCCTGGGCGTAGCCGGAGGCGCCGCGCGTCTCATACCGACGGTTGCCGGCCAGACGGGCGTGGCGGACGACTTCATCCGCGGCGAGCGCCGACTCGCCGAACTCGGCGGCGATTCCGTGCCGACCGACGCGGAGGCGCCATGCGAGGGCCAGCCCGTCGTGATCGCCGTCCGCCTCGAAGATGGGCAGGCTGCGAGCGACGCTCTCGTCGACCCGCGTGCCCCAGTCCTCGGCCGCCCCGACGTAGAGGGTGGTTGCCAGCCGGGCGAGCTCGGCCTTGGCCTCGAGCCGGCGGTCGCCCGCCGTCGATGCGACCACCGCGGCAGCGGTGAGGGCCTCGTCCGCCTCCGCGAATGAGCCGAGCTCGGTCAGCGCCTCGCCGAGGTCGACGAGCAGCACCGCCCGCAACGGGCCGGCGTCGAGGAGACCCGAGGCACGACGCAGGAGGCCCGCGGCGGCCGACATGTCGCCACGCGCCAGCGCGCGGCGGCCCGCCGAACCGAGTCGCTCCGCCGCCCGATCGCGCAGCTCGCGGCCGTGGTCGTCGAGCGGACCGAGATCGACCAGGTAACGGTATGCCTGCTCGAGGTGGTAGCCGAGGATCTCCGCGAACTCGGCGCCCCGATCGTGGGCGCGATTCACCTCGTCGACCCAATCGACGAAGCGCTCGTGGAGCTGCGAGCGTTCCCGCTTCAGCAGGTTCTGGTACGCGGCGTCGCGGATGAGGATGTGGTGGAAGCGGAAGCCGTCCTCGTCGAGCGCGGTCGTCCGCCCGCCCTCGATGAGCCCCTTCCGCTCGATCTCGCCCAGGTGCTCCGGGACGGCCGGGACGAGGGTCTCAGTGACGAGCGCGGCTACCGACGCCTCGCTGAACTCGAGACCGACCACCGATGCCGGCTCGATGACTGAGCGCTCCTCGCGCCGGAGGAGGTCAAGCCGCGCTGCGAGGAGCGCGTGGATCGTTGGCGGGACGGAGACCTCCGCCGGGTCGCCCCCGACGACCTCCCATCCGCCTTCGGCCGCCCGCAGCTTGCCCGAGTCGACGAGCATCGAGATGAGCTGCTCGACGAACAGGGGGTTGCCCTCGGCGGCGGTCACGACCCGTTCGGTGATGCTGCCCGGGATCCCGCTTCGACCCAGGAGGTTGGCGACGACCTCGCCGGCGTCCGCATCGGTCAACGGAGCGAGCATGATGCGGCCGCCGTCCTGGCCCCAATCCGCCGCTCGGTCGAGCAGGTCGTGGCGTGCCGAGCAGATGACGAAGATCGGATGGCCGATCGCCTCATCCTCGAGGTGCTGGAGCAGCGCCAGGAACGTCGGCTCGGCCCAGTGAATGTCGTCGACGACCCAGACGATCGGTCCGGTGCGCTCGGACATCGTCTCCAGCCAGCGCCGCACGGCCCAGAAGAGCTCGTCGACGCTGAACGTCTCCTCGGAGAGGCCGATGACCGACGCGAGCCGCGCGACGACCGCCGCGTCGGCAACGAGCTCGGTGAGCTTGGCCATGCCGATCTCGGCCGAGTCATCAGGACCCACCCTGGCCGCGTTGCGCACGGCCTCGATGACCGGCCAGAACGTGATGCCCTCGCCGTAGGAGAGGCAGCGGCCGCCGACGACCGTCGCCTCATCCGACACAGATGCGACCGCCTCGCGGATGAGTCGCGACTTCCCGACGCCGGCATCGCCGATGACGGTGGCGATCATCGTCCTCCGCTCGTCGACCGCCGTGCGGTAGCGAGTCATGAGCGTGATGAGCTCCTCGGCGCGACCGACCAGCGGCTGACGACCGTCGCGTGCCGCGCCCTCGGCATCGGGCGCCACGTCGATCAGCCGGTAGGCGGGCACGGGCTCCGCCTTTCCCTTGAGGTCCAGTGGCTCGACGGCCTCGACTTCCACCGCGTCACGAACAAGTCGCCACGTCAGCTGGCCGATGAGCACCTCGTTCGGACCCGCCGCCTGCTCCAGGCGAGCCGCCGTGTTGACGGTGTCGCCGATGACGATGCGCTGCTCGCCTGCCGCGTCGCCGGTGACGACCTCACCGGTGTTCACCCCGGTGCGGTTCGTGAGCCGGACCCCGAAGTCGCGCTCGAGCTCGTCATTGAGGGTCGCAAGGGCCGCCTGCGTCTCGCGAGCGGCGCGCACCGCACGCAGCGCATCGTCCTCGTGGATCCGGGGCAGCCCGAAGACCGCCATGATCGCGTCGCCGATGAACTTCTCGATGGTCCCGCCGTGGCGCCGCAGCACGGGGGTCATGGCGTCGAAGTAGCGCATCATCACGCCACGGACGGACTCGGTGTCGAGCGCCTCGCCCAGGTTCGTCGATCCCTGGAGGTCGCTGAAGACGATCGTCACCGTCCGTCGCTCGTCGCGCTGCGGGGCGGCGGGTGCCAGCGACGTCCCGCAGAAGCCGCACAGGCGGAAGCGGTCGGGATTCTCCTCACCGCAGCTCGGGCAGACGACCATCCGCCTGATTGTACGGACGCCTCCCCGATGGCCTATGCGGCTCGCCCGCTTAGCGAGCGAGCCCGACGCTGCGACGCTCGTCCGGGGCGAGAAGTGCGAGGACCCGCTCGGCCTCGGCGACCAGCGGGTCACGAACCGTCCGCGGAAGCGATTCGAACGGCCGCAGCGCGATCCGCGCCTGGCCATCCTTCCGAACGAGGTCCCAGGTTCCGGCCACGAAGCCATCGAGGAGGAACGTCGGCAGCACGTCCGCGTTCTTGCTGAAGACGACCGAGCGGTGAGCGTCGGCGATGACTCGCTCCCGTGCTTTCGGAGCGTGCGAGAGGAGGAGGCTGTCCCAGCGGGCCAGGAGCCTCGGAGGCGCCTCGGTGGCGCCGGGCGGTCGTGGCGCGTCCGCAAGGTCCAGGTGCGTCCGGCCATCCTCGCCGCGAAGCTCGACCAGCTCCTCACGCATGGCGGTCACGGCCTCGCGCCATGGCTTCAGGCCGCCCTTGCCGCGCCCGACATAGGCGACGAGGTCGTCGATCGTGGCCGGGCCGAAGGCGGCGAAGTAGCAGCGCGCGACGTGGACTCGTGCATCGGCCTCATCGATGGTCGGTCGCTCCTCGCCGAGCCAGTCCGTGGCGAGCGCGTACTGCGATCGTCCGTAGCCCTCGGCGTCGTGCGGCACGTGGACGAGGGGCACCAACGCGGCGAAGTGACGCCACGCGGCGCGGACGACGATCTGCGACTGGGGCTGCCGCCATGCCGGCCGCGTGGTGTCCGTCGCCTCGTGTCCCACCTCGGCGGCCATCAATCGGTCGAGCTCGAGCGACGAGTGGGGGCGCTCGCGGAGCGCGGCGACGGCGATGTCGTGGGCGGCGAGCATGCGGCGGCCGAGCGGCGAATCGATGGGATCGGCCTTCAGCAGGCGACGCCACTGGTCGAGGCGCATCGGCTGCATGACCGTGAACATCGCCCAGAGGTCGGCGGCGGGAACGACGTGGATCGTGATCCGCATCAGCGAGCTGCGGACCGCCTCCCGACGCTCGAGAGCAGCGCCAAGGTCGGCGGCCTCCCGGTTCGCCGCGCGAGCGGCGAGGGCCACCGGCGGCCACTCGGGATGCTGGGCCTGGAGCGACCCGACGCGGGCCACCGCGGCGCCCGCATCGGTCCGGATCGGTTCGAGAAGCCCCTGACGGGAAAGCGTCGCGCGGTTGAGGTCGCGCGTCGTGAGCGCCGGGCCGGCGCCCTTCACCCGGCCATCACCGGCTCGGGCGAGCCGAGGTCATCCGATCAGGCGAGCCGGCGAATGACTCCGACGACCTTGCCCTGGATCTGGACGTCGGTGGCGTAGATCGGCTCCATCTCGGCGTTGGCCGGCTGGAGACGGATCCGATCCTTCTCCCGGAAGTAGCGCTTGAGGGTGACGCCGTTGTCCTCCAGAAGGGCGACGACGATGTCGCCGTCGCGAGCCGTGGCCTGGGGCTGGACGATGACGAAGTCACCGTCGTCGATCAGGGCGTCGATCATGCTCTTGCCGCGGACGCGGAGGACATAGGAGTCGGCCCGGGCATCCATGGAGGCAGGCACCGCCAGCGTCTCGGCCGCGTCCTCGTACGCCTCGATCGGCTGGCCGGCGGCGATCTCGCCCATGACCGGAAGGGTCAGGGTCTCGCGTTCGATGGGCATCCGGAAAGGCGTGACCTTCGACTCGGCGACCTGCTCAGGCATCGCGCCGGGGATCGGGCTGGGCCGATTGATCAGGCGCAGTGCGCGAGATGCATGCGTGCCGCGCTCGATGAGGCCTTCCTTCTCGAGGGCGATCAGATGATGGTGAACGGCGCTGGTCGAGGCCAGGCCGACGGCATCCGCGATCTCGCGCACGGAGGGCGGGTACCCGCGCTCCTCGACGGTGCGGGCGATGCAGTCGAGGATGCGCTGCCGGCGCTCCACGTCGTGACGGGTCACGGTGCCGATTCCTGGAACATCGGGAGCAGGCTAGCAGAACGAATGTTCTAATGTCAAACCGATCCGGGCGCGCTTGCTATCATGCCGGCCCGACTCCCGCGAGGGCCCTGCCCGATGAAACTGCTCGCACCGGGGCGCACCATTCGCCTCGCCCGTCTCGTCATCAAGCTCCCGATGTACCTGCGCGTCGTGTGGGGCATCGCCCGCGACCCGCGAACGCCCATCGGCCTCAAGGGGATGCTCCTCGCGGCGATCGCGTACGTCGCGCTGCCCATCGACCTCATCCCCGACGTGATCCCGATCCTCGGCCAGGCGGACGACCTCACGGTCCTCCTCCTTGTGCTCGATACATTCATCCAGAACGCGCCACCCGAGGTCCGTGCCGAGCACACGGCTCGCGCGAAGAACGGCACCGCCGACCTCGACCAGGACCTCGTCAAGGTGCGCCTGGCGATGGGAGACCGATACGACCAGATCCGCGACAACCTCCCGGAGCTGCTCGAGCGCTACGGCCGCCTGCGTGACCCGGCGGCCGTAAAGGAGGCGCTCGCCGCCATCCGTCGGCGGCGCGCGGCATCGGCCACCACGAAGGAGTTCGAATGAAGGTCATCCTCAAGCGAGACGTCAAGGGCCTCGGTCGCGAGGGCGATCTCAAGGAGGTCAAGGGCGGCTACGCGCGCAACTTCCTCCTGCCCACCGGCGCGGTGGTCGTGGCCGACAAGGGCGCCGTCGCCAACTGGGAGCGGCATCGGGAGCAGCGTGAGGAGCGTGACCGTTCGGCACGCGCCGACGCCGAGGCGACCGCCGAGAAGCTGCGCGAGCTTCGCCTCGAGATCCCGGTCAAGGCCGGGGAGCGCGGACGTCTGTTCGGCGCGGTGACGAGCCATCAGATCGCCGATCACATCAGCCGCGAGGGCATCGAGCTCGACCGCCACGCACTGCACCTTCGTGAGCCGATCAAGGCGCTGGGCGACTACAAGATCGACGTCCGCGTCATGCCTGGCGTCGAGGCGACCGTCAGCGTCAGCGTCGTCCCCGCGGAGTCCTGACCGGGGCGCCTCGCCCCTTCTCGCCATGTCGAGGCCATTTCACCGCAGCGGGCCGTCAGCCGCCGTTCTCGCGCTCAATCGAGACCGGATGAGCGTGAGCGGTTCGCCCCGGCGCCGCTCGTGCACGCCCGCACTCGATCGACCGAGGAAATGCAGCGCGGCGAGCGGTTCGTGTGAGGATGGCTCGATCCATCGAGGACGGGAACTGACATCCGCTCCATGACGGCCACCGAAGCCGCCCGCCGCTGGGCCGATGCCTGGCGCGCGGGCTGGCAGGCGCTCGACCCAGAGCCGATCCTGGCCCGCTATGCGCCCGATGCGATCCTCTCGACCGAGCCGTTCCGCGAGCCGTATCGCGGGATCGACGGCGTCCGCGAGTACGTGACCCAGGCGCTCGGCGAGGAGGAGGACCCGAGGGTCTGGATGAGCGAGCCCATCGTCGACGGCGACCGCGCCTCGGTCTCGTGGTGGGCGTCGCTGCGCGAGAACGGTGCGGACACGACCCTCGCCGGCACCTCGGCCCTGCGCTTCGACGCCGACGGCCTCGTCGTCGAACAGTGGGATGCCTGGAATCAGCTCGACGAGCGTCGCGAGCCACCCGACTGGAGCCCGCTCCGGCGCTAGATGGCGCGACAGCCGAGGTGTCGCATCGGCCTGTGGTAATCGGCCGGTAATCGCGCGAACGGTACCTTCCACAGTGCGTCCACACCCCGGTCCAAGGGTTGGGGGAAAACTCGGTTGATAAGCCGCTTGTTGTCCGACCCGTCGGAGCCGCAGCATGGTCGTGCGCCCGGTGCACGACGGTCCTCTTCCATCCGGACCGGCCGGGCGTTCCGCTCGCCCTGGAAGGAGTTGCTTCGTCGTGCCCGTCGTCCGGCCCAGCCCATGACCCATAGGCCGATCCGATGAGCATCGACAAGCTCGCGCCACAGGCGATCGAGGCGGAGCAGAGCGTCCTCGGCTCCATCCTCATCGACGCCGATGCCATCCTCCGCGTCGGCGACTTCCTCAAGCCGGGCGACTTCTACCGCCAGCAGCACTCCGACATCTATGAGGCGATGCTGGCGCTCCATGCCCAGCGCGAGCCCATCGACCTCGTCACGCTCGGCGACGAGCTGCGGCGCCGCGACCGGCTCGAGGAGATCGGCGGGCCGGCCTACCTGACCACCCTCATGAACGCCGTGCCCACCGCGGTGCACGCCGAGCACTACGGTCGCATCGTCGAGCGCAAGGCGGTGCTCCGGAACCTGATCGGCGCGGCGGGCCGGATCGCGGCGGTCGGCTACGAGGAGGCCAATGACGCCGAGGTCGCCATCGATCGCGCCGAGTCCATCCTCTTCGAGATCAGCCAGCGCCGGACGGATGGCGGCTTCGACGCCCTTTCCATCCTGCTCGGCCAGGCCTACGACCGGCTCGAGTACCTCCACGAGCATCGCGGCCAGATCCTGGGCGTCCCCACCGGCCTCTCGCAGCTGGACGCGCTGCTCGGTGGCCTCCAGCCATCGGATCTCATCATCCTCGCCGCCCGCCCATCGGTGGGGAAGACGTCGATGGCGCTGAACATCGCGCAGCACGCATCGGTCCGGGAGGGGAAGAAGGTCGCCGTCTTCAGCCTCGAGATGAGCAAGGAGCAGCTGGCGCTCCGCCTCCTCTCGGCCGAGACGGGCATCAACCCGCGGCCGCTCCAGACCGGGTTCGTGGACGAGACCGACTGGTCGAAGATCGCCACGGTCATGAATGACATGGCCACGGCGCCGATGTGGATCGACGATTCGCCGGCGCTCTCGGTCATGGAGCTGCGCACGAAGGCCCGCCGGCTCGAGGCGGAGCAGCGCGGGCTCGACCTCGTCATCGTCGACTACCTGCAGCTCATGCAGTCGTCGACGCCGAACAAGGACAACAACCGGGTCCAGGAGGTCAGCGACATCAGCCGCGGCCTCAAGCAGCTGGCCCGTGAGCTCAAGGTGCCCGTGCTCGCCCTGAGCCAGCTATCCCGCTCGGTCGAGCAGCGCGGCTCAGCCGAACCGCGGCTGTCCGACCTTCGCGAGTCGGGCAGCATCGAGCAGGATTCGGACGTCGTGATCTTCCTCTACCGCGAGGGAGAGCAGAACGCGGAGGCCGAGGTCGAGCTCGTCAAGGCCAAGGTGGCGAAGCACCGCAACGGGCCCATCGGCGACGTCCCACTCCAGTTCCGCAAGGCGAACACGCGCTTCTATACGGTGGCCGCCCGCGAGGAAATCGCCACGTACTGATCGAGCGGGGAGCGACCAAGCCCTCGCACGTCGGGAGGGCTTGTGGGCGGGTGTACACTCCGCGCCAGTAACGACCGGTCCACAGCGTCTGAACCGAGAATCGCTCGATCCGCGCCCACCATCGCACGCTGATCAAGGCCCTCTCTCAGACCGCGACCGTCCAGTACGGGCCGGGCGTGCGAAACAGGAGGCTGTGGGAAGGTGTACGCCGACAAGACCATCCGCTGTCGCGACTGCGGGATGGACTTCGTCTTCTCGGCCGGTGAGCAGGAGTTCTACGCCAGCAAGGGGCTCATGAACGAGCCTCAGCGCTGCCAGAGCTGCCGCGCCATCGCCAAGCAGAATCGTGCCCTCGGGATCAGCACCGGCGGCGGCAACGGAGGTCAGCGAGAGATGCACGCCGCGGTCTGCGCGGAGTGCGGCGGACAGGCGCTCGTGCCGTTCCTGCCACGCAACGACCGGCCGGTCTACTGCTCGAACTGCTTCGACAAGGTGCGCGCCAGGGCCTGATCGCCCTGCACCCAACCGATGCCGACGACGGCGTCGCCGCGAGGCGGCGTCGTTTGGCGTCCGGCGCGGCGCTAGCATGGAGCCCTCCCGACTCAGCAGCGAGGTCCCGCACGCCGCGCCATGTCAGTCATCGCCGTGGTCGGCGCGCAATGGGGCGACGAGGGCAAGGGCCGGGTCGTCGACTACCTCGCCGATGAGGCCGATCTCGTCGTCCGCTACGGCGGCGGGAACAATGCCGGCCACACCGTCGTCAACCCGCACGGCCACTTCAAGCTGCACCTGATCCCGTCGGGGATCTTCCACCCCGCGACGCGCAACCTCCTCGGCAATGGCGTCGTGATCAACCCGCCGGCACTGGTCACCGAGCTCGACGGTCTCGGAGCCGCTGGCTTTCGCTGCGAGAACCTCCTCATCAGCGATCGCGCGCATCTCGTCATGCCGTACCACGTCCTCATCGACCAGCTGGAGGAGCGGGAGCGCGGGGCGAAGAAGCTCGGCACGACCTCGCGGGGAATCGGTCCGGCCTACGTCGACAAGGTTGCGCGGCGTGGGATCCGGGTCGTCGACCTCATGGAGCCCGAGGTGTTCCGAGCGCGCCTCGATCATGCCCTGCCGAAGGTCCTCCGGTCCGTGGATGCACACGTCGGCGAGGACCAAGAGACCGATGCGCGCATCGCCGAGGCGACGGACCCGAATGCGATCACCCGGGCCTACCTGGCCGCCGGCGAGCGCCTCCGACCGCACGTCGTCGACGGGCAGGCAGTCGTCGACGAGGCGCTGGATGGCGGAGCGCGGATCCTGCTGGAGGGCCAGCTCGGGACGATGCGCGACATCGACTGGGGCATCTACCCGTACGTCACCAGCTCGAGCCCGATTCCCGGCGGTGCCAGCCTCGGCGCCGGCCTTCCCGCGGTCCGCATCGATCGCGTCCTGGGCGTGGCCAAGGCATACACGACCGCGGTTGGAGCGGGCCCGCTGCCCACGGAGCTGGAAGATGCGACCGGCGAGCAGCTGCGCGAGCGGGGCGCGGAGTACGGTACGTCCACCGGCCGCGCGCGACGATGCGGGTGGTACGACGCGGTCGCCGTGCGCTTCAGCGTGCGACTGGCCGGCTACTCGAGCGTCGCGCTCACCAAGCTCGACGTCCTCGACGGCTTCGACGTCCTGCGCGTTGCGGTCGCCTACCGCGACCCCCAGGACGGCCGCGAGTGGATGACTGTGCCGGCGTCGACGTCGGTCTACGAGCGGCTGGAGCCGGTGTACGAGGACCTGGCCGGATGGCGAACCGATACGACCGGCTGCCGCTCATGGGCCGATCTCCCGGCGGCGGCGCGCGCCTACGTCGAGCGACTCGAGGCGTTGGCGGGCGTTCCCATCTCCCACGTCAGCGTCGGCCCGGAACGTGCGCAGATGATCGTTCGATGAATCGGAGACGTACAGGATGAGGCTCGGGATCATCGCCCCCCAGGGCTGGACGGGGGAGTTCGACGGATGGGAGCCGCAGCGCGCCTGGGGGCGAACGGTGGCGGTGGCGCGGCAGGCGGAGGCACTGGGTTTCGAATCGGTCTGGCTGTTCGATCACTTCCACACCGTGCCGCGGCCGACCGACGAGATCACCTTCGAGTCCTTCACGTCGCTCAGCGCGCTGGCGGCACTGACGGAGCGCATCCGCCTCGGCCAGATCGTGATCTGCAACGGGTTCCGGAACCCGGCGCTCACCGCGAAGATGGCCTCGACCCTGGACACGATCAGCGGCGGCCGATTCGAGCTCGGCATCGGTGCCGGATGGAAGCGCGACGAGTGGCTCGCCTATGGGTATGGCTTCCCGGAGACGGCCGAACGGCTGGCAATGCTCCACGACGCCCTGGAGGTCATCTCCCGCATGCTCGAGCCGGGCAAGGAGAACCATGCGACCTACGAAGGGCGGCACCATCGCGTCGCCGATGCGCGAAACGTGCCGAAGCCGATCCAGGCGACCGGGATGCCGATCATGGTCGGCGGCAATGGGCCGAACGTGACCTGGCGGCTCGCCGCACGCTACGCCGACGAGCTCAACCTCGATGGCCTCTCGCCTGACGAGGTGCGCGAGGCGCTGTCGACCATCCGCGCACGCTGCGAAGAGATCGACCGCGACCCCGATTCCCTGGCCGTCTCGATCCACGCGTGGTGGGGCATGCCCGATTGGAGCAGTCCCGGCTCCGAGCGCCAGGCCTTCCTCAACGACTACGCCGAGCTCGGCGTGTCGCGGCTCATCGGGCTGGTGCGCTCCAGCGCCGAAGACGACGGTGCCCTCGCCGCACTCGCCGCCGACGCCCGCGCCGCGGGGGTCGAGCTCGCCTAGGCGGTCGCCAGGATGCGGCGCGAGCGCCAGACGGCCAGTGCCGACAGCGCCGCCGCCGTCACCAGTGCCGCGCTCATGACGAGGAGCGGCGTCACCGAGGCGAGGTCGACGAGCGCGTAGTAGTCCGCAGCCCACAGGCCGATCGCCGCGGGAATGAGTCCGACGCCGGCCGCCACTGCGGACGCAGCGATGCCGAGAGGCAGCGCCAATCGCGTCCGACGGAAGAGGGCAACGGCTCCGGCTGCGGCAACGGCACCTGCGGCGAGCGTAAGGGCCAGGCTCGGCACGTCGACGAACTGCGTCGAGCCTAACGCTTCGGGCTCCGGAACTGGTGGAGCCGCTTCACCAACGGTCGGAGCGGGACCGACGCCGCCGGCCACGCGCATCTCTTCCTGGCTCAAGACGAGGGTGGTGCCGGCTGTCGCCTGGGCGACGTAACCGACGGTCGTGACAGCGCCGATGCCGAGCAGGAGCGCGGCGACGACGGCGAGGTACCAACGAGCGATTCGCAGGCCGGCTGGCGCGGCCTCCCTGTTCGTGTTCATGCGGCCATCGTGTCGGACGTGGCCTGCGGCCCGACTGCGGGACGCCCTATACTCCGCCAAAGCCGCAGCCGCCAGCTCGTGCACCCGATTCGCGCCGTCCCCGCCACTCGCCATCACCACCGCCCGCGCCGCCATGCCGCGCGGGTTTTTCGTACCGGTAGGAGGACCCGTTGCTCGACCAGGCACCGTTCCGCGAGCTGACCGAGACTCGCCTCCGGCGCGCCTACGGCTTCGAGGAGGTCGCCCTCGTCCCCGGTTCGGTGACGGCCGACCCGGCCGAGGTCGACCTGGCGGCCGAGCTCGGCGGATTCCGCCTCGAGATCCCGTTCGTCGCCGCGGCGATGGATGCGGTGGCCGACCCGGACTTCGCTGTGCGGCTGCATCGGCATGGAGGCGTCGCGTTCGTCAACCTCGAGGGCCTCTACACCCGCTATGACGATGCAGGCCCGATCATCGAGCGCGTCGCCGCTGCCGACGACGGGCGAGCGGCAGCCCACGTGCTGGCCGAGGCGTACGAGCAGCCGATCCGCGATGAGCTCATCGACGCGCTCATCCGGCGCATCAAGGCGCAGGGAGCGACCGCCGCGGTATCGACGACGCCGGCGTCGGCGTGGCATCACGCGGAGGTCGCGGCAGAGGCCGGAGCCGATCTCTTCCTCGTCCAGTCGCAGGTCAGCAGCGCTCGCCACATCTCGACATCGACGCGGGTTCTCTCGCTCGCCGATCTCACCGGCGCCCTGAAGCTTCCCGTGCTTGTGGGGAACACCGTGAGCGGTGAGGCCGCGTACCAGCTGATGCACCAGGGCGCGGCCGGCATCTTCGTGGGGGTGGGTCCGGGCGCCGCCTGCACGACGCGGGAGGTCCTCGGAATCGGCGTGCCGCAGGTCAGCGCGACGCTCGAGGTCGCTGCCGCACGTGATCGCTTCGAGCGCGAGACGGGCCGTTACGTCCCCATCGTCACCGACGGCGGGATGAAGACCGGTGGCGACGTCGCCAAGGCGATCGCCTCTGGAGCCGATGCGGTGATGCTCGGCTCTCCCTTCGCCGGCGCGCTCGAGGCGCCGGGCCGCGGCTACAACTGGGGTATGGCCGCCCCGTCGCCGACCCTTCCGCGCGGGACGCGGATCAAGATCGGGGAGCGGCTGCCCCTCGAGCAGATCCTCTTCGGCCCCGCCGAGACGACCCACGGAACGCAGAACCTCGTCGGGGCGCTGCGCCAGTCGATGGCCGCCCTCGGCGCCAGGACGATCCGCGACATGCACGACGTCGAGATGGTCATCGCCCCCTCGATCGCGACGGAGGGCAAGAGCTGGCAGCTCGCCGGACGCGAGTAGCTCGCCTGGCCCGGTTGTGACCGAGCCCGTCCTCACCCAGCGCGCGCTGAACCGGGCGCTGCTCGCCAGGCAGCTCCTCCTGGAGCGGGTAGACCTGCCGATCCCGGAGGCACTCACGCGCATCGCCGGCATCCAGAACCAGTACGCGCCGAACGCGTACCTGCGGCTGTGGTCCTGCCTCGAACGCTTCCGGCGCGCGGACCTCACGAGCGCGTACGAGGACGGCTCGGTCGTGCAGGGCACGCTCATGCGCGGCACGATCCACACCGTCGCGGCGGCGGACTACCACCCCATGCTGAAGGCCGTCGCTCGCTCGCAGCGCGAGTGGGCCAACCGCGCGACCGGGAGGAAGGGCGACGTCGACCACGAGTCCCACGTCCGGCGCGTTCGCGCCGCGCTGGCCGATGGGCCGATGCGGCGCCCCGACCTCATGCGGCTGCTCGAGGGCGCTCCGCCGTCCATTCGGTACGCGATCGACACCGGAGCCGAGATCCTCCGCCTCCCGCCGTCGGGAACCTGGGCGCGGCGCCGAGCCGACCGCTGCGGCCTCGCCGACGACCTGATCGACCACGTCGAGATCGACGAGGCGTCCGCGCTCGCCTGGCTCGTTGACCGCTATCTCGCGAGCTTCGGTCCGGCGTCGCCCGGCGATATCGGCTCGTTCATGGGCATCGGCATCGGCCAGGTGCGCGAGATCGTAGAGACCCTTCCGCTGCGGCGGGTGGCGGCCGACGACGGCACCGACCTCCTCGACGTGGAGGGCGCGCCGCTGCCGGACGCCGACGTACCGGCTCCCGTTCGGTTCCTCCCAACGTGGGACGCGATCCTGCTCGTCCACGCGCGCCGGACGCAGGTGCTCCCCGAGGAGTATCGGCCGCTCGTGTTCCACACGAAGATGCCGCCGTCATATCCGACCGTCCTCGTCGATGGCCAGGTGGCGGCGACCTGGCGATGGGAGGAGGACCACATCGAGGTGTCCCCGTTTCGCAAGCTGACCGCCGACGAGCGCGACCAGGTCGATGCCGAAGCCGCGCGCCTCGGGTCATTCCACGCACCCGAGGCGTAGCATCGGCTCATGAATCGATCCGACGTGCAGGCCTGGCTCGACCGATACATCGAAGCGTGGCGCGCGAACGACGCGGCCCCCATCAAGGCGCTCTTC
>DASUFJ010000052.1:0-8377 GCA_036274575.1 Candidatus Limnocylindria bacterium | reverse complement strand
GCGCGAAGCCATGACGGCCTCCGACGCCAAGGCGGTCCTCGGCGCCTTCGCGGACATCGTCAGCAACCACGAATGGGACGCGCTCGGGCGCTGCCTTCATCCCGACATCGTGTGGGAGTACCCGCAGTCCGGCGAGCGCTTCCGCGGGATCGCGAACATCCGCGCCCAATTCGAGAACTATCCCGGCCTCGAGCCCGGCACCACCTTCCTCGAGGAGATCGTCGACGGCACGACGTACGCCCTGACGAAGGTCTACACGCTCGTCCCGGTCGAGGGGTCGGGCGACCGCGGCGTCGCGATCAACCGGGTCCGCTATCCCGATGGGAGCCAGTGGCACGCCGTCAACCTGTTCGAGCTGCGGGACGGCCTGATCCTGCGCTCACGCACGTACTTCGCCCCCGACTTCGACGCTCCCGATTGGCGCGCTCCGTACCGCGAGGCGCCCTAGGGCAGGAGCGCGGCGCTCTCGTCGAGCCAGTGGCGATGGCGCCACTCGTCAAGGACGGTCCGCGCGGGCTCGTCGGCCAGCGCTTCGGGGAGCGTCTGCCGTGGCATGGTGCTGAGCGCCTGGCGGAGCAGCTCCTCGAGCTCCAGCCACTGGTACTCGGTGGGATAGCGAGAGAGCGTCGGCGCCACAATAGAACGGATGTTCACTTTGAGCAGTCTAAGGCCGCTCGCTCGGTCGTGCCAAGGGGTCCGTGCTCGAAATTTCGACCAATACCTTTGCGGACTGATCGAACATCGGCCGATAGATCGGGCATCAGGCCGCGTCGGCCGATCACGTGCGGGGAATCCACCGATGAATCGGGCGCGGATTGGCCCAACGGCCTTTCGAAGCGCCCTTGGGGCCAACCTCTGCCCCGATTGATCGGTCGAAACCGCGCCCGAGATCCCAACGGGCACCGGACTGCCCGATATGTCGGCGCAAGGCGTGGTGGCGCCGCGAACCTGGGCCATTGGCATGGGGATGGCCACGAAGTTGTCTCGAAGCGGCGACCGATCGCCGCCATCGCGGAACAGTACGACCACGCATCGGCGGATCACCCGTCAGGCGAGAATGAGGCGATGCAGATCTTCCTCGCTGGCGCGACCGGCGCCATCGGCCGCCAGCTGGTCCCGAGCCTCATCGCGGCTGGCCACGAGGTCTCAGGCACCACTCGCTCCGAGGAACGCGCCGCGTGGCTTGCCGCGGCCGGCGCCCGCCCGGTCATCGTCGACGCCTACGACGCCGAGGCGCTGCGTGCCGCGCTCGTCGCGGCACGACCCGAGGTCGTCATCGACCAGCTCACCGACCTCGCCCGCGGCTTCTCCGCCGAGGACGTCGCCAGCACCGGCCGGCTCCGCGAGGTCACCACGGCCACACTCGCCGAGGCGGCGCTGGCCGCCGGCGCTCGCCGGCTCGTGGCCCAGAGCGGCGCGTGGCAGTACGCGGACGGACCGATCCCTCACGACGAGACCCACCCGCTGCGCACGCCGACCGACGAGCCGAAGGATGCCGGGCTGCGCGGGATCATCGCGCTCGAAAGGATCGTGCTGGGCACGCCCGGGATCGACGGGATCGTGCTGCGCTACGGCTACCTCTACGGTCCCGGCACCGCGTACACCCCCGAGGATGCGCCCGACCTGAAGGTCAGCGTGGAGGGTGCCGCCCGGGCGACGGCCGCGGCCGCGGCCGTCCACCATGGCCCGCCGGGGATCTACAACGTCGTCGACGACATCGCCGATGTCAGCAACGCGAAGGCGCGCGAGCTGCTCGGCTGGACCCCGTAGGTCAGGGCGCTTCGGACGGCGGATATTGGGAAGGCGGATACGTGTAGATCGGACCTTCGGGGCGCTCGAACTCTGAGGCATCCGGCACCTCGTACTCGACGCTGAAGCGCCAGCGAAGGTCGTTGTTCATTCGCTCCTCGTCAGGCGCATCCGGGTTCGTTCCGTCGTAGACACCGGCGACGACTTGGCCCTGGTCATCGATGCGCAAGGCAATCGTGGGGGCAACCGCGGACCCGGGCATGTCAGGCCCCAGATCCAGATTCCACCAGGCAATGCATCCAGCCTCGCCGGGCACCTCCCACGTCAGCTGGACCGGATCGGTCCTGACGGCGTCGGGGGACGCGGACGCGGCTGAAATGCGTCTGTCGAAGGGAAACGCACCGGAGAGCCGATTCGCCCCGATTTCGGCAGGAAGCTCCTGCCAGTGAATGTCCACTACATTGCCTTGCTCATCGGTCATTCCCCCGGGCATGTATCCGTACGTGTGCCCCCCGACATGAATTACCTCGGGGAACCCAATCACGCCGAGCTGCCGCTCGGGGTCATCGGCATCAGTCGTCAGGGCGCGCATGCGGTCGGGAGCCAGGTAGGCGCCCTCCGCAGTGAAGCCGGTGTATGCAAGGTGCGGATCGTCCGCGGAAACCGGAAACGCCGGATCGAAGCCCCACATCTCCTCCGTCTCGGTCCAGCGGTAGCCGGGGCTGTCCTCGAGCCGCGCCATGGCGTACTCGACGAGCCCCGTCGGGTCCGACTCGCAGTCCGGGACGGGCCCCGGCGGGCCGACGCGCGGCGCGCTGAACAGCGCGATACCGGCGAGGACGACGGCGACCAGGACCGCCACACCGATCCCGATCGTGAGGGGCGAGGCAAACCACGAGCGCCGCGCCGCCGGTGCCGCATCGATGGCGGCCATGACGCTCCGGACCGTGTCGGGCGGTGGCGCGACGTGCGCGCGGCCGCGGAGGTACTCGATGATCTGGTCGTCGCTCATGTCGCCGCCTCCGCCTCGGTCGTGGCGTCGGATGGTTCGATCGCCCGGCGCAGGACCGTCAGCCCGGCACTGAGGCGCGACTTCGCGGTGCCGACCGGAACGCCGACCGCATCGGCGCAGTCGGCGATGGAGAGACCGATCCCGTAATGGAGCGCCAGGAGCGCGCGCTGGTCGGGCGTCAAGCGTTCGAATGCGGGCTCGAGTACCGCACGCGCCTCGACGGCGACGCGGAAGTCCGGCCGGCGGTCCTCCGGCCTAATCTCAGCGACGTCCGGGGACGCCGCAACCCCGCGGCGGGCACGACCGCGCAGCCAGTTCCTCGAGCGGTTGACGCAGATGCGGCGCAGCCACGCTGTGAAGGCCTCCGGCTTACGCAGGCTCGGGAGCTGCTGCCAGGCGGCGACGAACGTTTCCTGGGTAACGTCGGCGGCATCGGCCTCTCCCACGATGGCGGCCGCCATCCGGTAGACATCGGTCGCATGTTCCTGCACGAGCAACTCGAACGCATCGCGGTCGCGAGCCTGGGCGCGGCTGACGGTGTCCAGCGTTCTCCCTCCGTCGGTTCCGTCTATCCAGACACCGATTGGGGCCGAAGTGTTCGCGTCATGGCTCCGCGCGTTCCTTCTGCCAGCGCGCGATCGCCCGTGGGCCGGCGCGAGACAGCCAGGCGCCCTCCACGAAGCCGGCGAGCTCGTCGCGGCTCAGCTCACCGATGCGTGACGCTCGGACAAGCACCGACGGATGCCCGTCGAAGTGCGGCGTCGTGAAGAACGGCAGCGACGAGTCGGACAGGATCGCCTCCTTCTCGAGCTCGGAGTCGACCCAGAAGACGATGACATCCGTGTAGCGCTCGCCGGTCTCGGCGTCCACCGCGTCGGGCCGCGGATTGCGGAAGAAGATGAAGCTGCGGCGGCTCACCTGGTAGACGACGGGGGCACGGCGGCCGGGCGTCCCGCGATGGCTGCCCTCCGTGACGCCGGGCAGCGAACGGGCGATCTCATGAATGTCGTCGACGGTCGCTGGCGAGCCGCCTCCGCTTCGAGGACCATGTCGTGGCACGGCGCGATCGTAGGATCGACTGCGCGGCCTTGCCAGGTCGATCGGGCTGAGTCGGTCTCGTTCGCGTCCCCCTGCCGCGTACCAGCCAGGATCAGCTGAGGCCGCGCCGGTGCCGTCACGGCCCTCGTTCGACGTCGTGCCACGCTCAGCGCGGGTCGATTTGGCGCCGAAGGGGTGCGATGGACCTGACTTAGCCGCCGCTGATTGGTAGGTGGCAGGTGTCGTTCCGGCCCGAACCGGAGATGCTCGACCGTCTCCGATCCGCTTGCCAGATACCAACCAGGATCGGCTGGGGGCGTCGCCGGTGCAGTCACGGCAGTCATGCGCATGTCTCGCCACGCTCAGCGCGGGTCGATTTGGCGCCGACGTGGTGCTTCGGACGTGCCTCAGCCGCCGCTGGTTGGTAGGTGGCAGGTGTCGTTGCGGCGAGAATCCGAGATCCTCGAACGTCTCCGACACGCTTGCAATAAGGTCATCCGTCGAGCGCGGCGAGCATCGGCTCCAGGGCCGCGATCGAGTCGACGGTGATCGGGTCCAGGACGAGCTGCAGGTGTCCGACTCCCGCATCGGCGAATCCTCGAAGGGTCTCAGCCAGGCCCTGAGGATCCGAGCCGGGAATCGGGTCGGGCAGCGGCTCACCCTCGCCGGCCCGGCGTCCGACCGCGTCGGGGAATGCGATCAACACGGCCAGCGTGCGCTCGACCTCGGCCGGGTCGCGGCCGGCGGCTTGGCACGCCTCGTCGACGCGGTCGCGCAGCGGGAGATACCCCTCGACCGAGTTGTCGAACGAGATGAACCACGCGTTCCAGGCGGCCACGTGCGGCAGCGTGATCTCGAGCATTCGCGGTCCGGTCGAGCCGATGAGCAGGGGCGGTCCACCGGGTCGATGCGGCGGGGGCACGAGCGGCAGGTCGCGCACCGTGAAGTAGGTTCCTGAGAAGTTCACGTAGCCGTCGCCCAGGAGACGGCGAATGATCGTGAACGCCTCCTCGAATCGGCTGACGCGATGGTCGAAGGCGAAGTCGAAGGCGCGGTACTCCGTCTCATTCCACCCGGCGCCGAGGCCCAGGATGAGCCGACCGCCGCTGATCTCGTCGACCGCGTTGGCCTTCACCGCCAGCATGGCCGGGTCGTGGAAGCTCGTCGACGCGACGAGCGGACCGATCTCGACGCGGCTGGTGATCGCCGCCAGCGCCGCCAGCTGGGACCACGCCTCCCACGGGCCGACCGGCTCCGGTCCCCGGTCGCGGTAGAGCAGGTGGTCCCCCACCCAGATCGAGTCCAGGCCGATGCGCTCCGCGGTCCGCGCCATATCGGCCAGCTCTGGCCAGCGCACGACGCGCTCGACCTCGGGCAGCTGGATCCCAACCTTCAGCGGACGCACCGGTGCGATTGTGGCACTCGGCGCCCAATGCCTTGACAGCCTTACAGCGTAAGACTACCGTGGGCGGCCTCAGCCTTACACTGTACGGGTACCCACTGATGCAACGCCCAGGCCGTCCACTCCGCGTTCACAATTCCTGCGCAACCCGGCGCCACGCTCCCCGCCAGGAGCTTGGAGGAGTCCGATGATGCGCGCGATCGTTCAGGACGGATACGGAAAGCCGGAGCGGGTTCTCCGACTCGCCGAGGTCGACGCCCCGGTAGTCGAGGATGACCGAGCACTGGTTCGCGTCCACGCCACCTCGGTGAACGCGGGCGACTGGCGCCGCGTGCGCGCCAATCCCCTCTTCATCCGGGTCATCGAGGGGCTCCGGCGCCCGAAGACGCCGCTGTTCGGTGGTGACGTCGCCGGCGTCGTCGAGGCGGTCGGGAAGGACATCGACCACATCAAGCCCGGCGACGAGGTCTACGGCGTTCGCAGCGGCGCATTCGCCGAGTACGTCGCGAGCAAGAACATGGTGCGCAAGCCGGCGAACCTGACCCTCGAAGAGGCAGCCGCGGTGCCGATCGCGGGCATCACCGCCCTCCAGGCCGTTCGGGAGCAGGGCGAGGTCAAGGCGGGCCAGCGCGTCCTCGTGAACGGAGCCGGCGGCGGCGTCGGCACCATGACGGTCCAGATCGCCAAGGCATTCGGGGCCGAGGTGACCGCCGTCACCCGCAGCGAGAGCGTCGAGTCGGTGCGTTCGATCGGCGCCGACCGCGTGATCGACTACCGGCATGACGATTTCACCCGCGACTCAGCCCGGTACGACGTGATCATCGACATCGGCGGCAATCGGTCGATCCGCGCCCTTCGACGCGTCCTCGCGCCAGGTGGCCGCCTGGTGCTGGTCGGCGCGGGGCACGGCTCGTTCGGCGCCATGGGCCGATTCACGGGCGGGGCGCTGCGCACACGCCTCCTCAAGCAGCCCATTCGCCTGTTCATCGCCGAGGTGAAGCGCGACGACCTCGAGACGCTGACGGAGCTCATCGAAGCCGGAAAGGTGCGGCCGGTGATCGAGCGGACCTACCCGCTGACCGAGCTGCCGGCCGCCCTCCGCCACGTCGAGGAGGGACGCGCGATGGGCAAGGTCGTCGTCAGGATCTAGAGGAAGACGCTCCAGTAGCTCGCGGTCGCCATGCAGGCGATCGCGAGGGCCAGTCCCACCAGGACGACCCATCCGGCGGACCGCGATTGCCGACCGATGCGCGCGAGATCCTGCTGCTCCTCGGGGGACGGTGGCCGTTGCTCGGTGACGAGACGACCGATGATGCGCTCCACCATCCGGGTCCGCGGAAAGACGTAGAGGCCCCCGAGCCCGAGCGTGAGGATGGCGATCACGCCACCGATCGTGAATCCGACCCTGGATGTGGAGAAGAGGACCGCCGGGTCGAGCCCGTTCGAGGTGATGATCAGCAACCAGATCCCAGCGGCGACGGTGACGATCCCCGAGGTGAGGAGCGCGACCGACATGCGCTGGTGGTGGAGGAGCCGGTACATCATCTTCGTCCCGTCCGGTCCCACCGCCACCGCGGCCGGCTGCACGAACAGGAAGAAGAGGAACACCGCCCCCACCCAGAAACCGCCGGCGCTGATGTGAATCAGTCGCAGGATGAGTACGTCCACGCTCGAGACCTCCGTATGCGCCGCCGCCCGCCATTCTGCATCCAGCGGAGCAGATGGAGGACGATGATCTCAGTCGCGCTCAGCCGCCTACGTTGACGTTGAGGTTCATCCCAAGGAGCGGGAAGAGGATGAGCCAGAACGCGATCGGAATGACGAAGAGGATGATCCGCGCCACGCCGCGGTCCACCGGAGACGCATGCGCGGCGGCCATCTCGGAGAAGGACACCAGGAAGACGATCGGCAGGGCGATGAGCCCGCCGATGATGGCACCGAAGAAGAGCATGCCGAGGATGCCGACGGCCATCGCCAGCGCGCCGAGCAGGCTCACGGCGAAGTCTGCGCGCTCACCCCGCTCGCGGCGCGCCGCCGAAGCACCGAAGGCCCCTCCCAGCAGGATCGCGAACGGCCAGGCAAACACGGTAAACGGGCTGATGAGACCGATCGCCACGCCGATCAGCGCATGCACCCAGAGTCTGAGCGGCGCGTCGGCGCTCGCAGGCGTCGAGACAGGTTGGGTCACGCCCCCAGGTTCGTGCAGCTCCGTGTCGGATACGTTGGTCATCTGTCGCTAGGTCCTCCGTCGTTCGCCCCACCCGGGCCGATGGTACCGGGCGGACATCGGCACACGGTTGATACTCGCCCTTCGTCGATGCGTCCAGACTGCGGCGCGTGACTGAACTCGAACTCGAGATGGAGCTCGCGGCGCTTCGCCGGCGACGGCAGTCGACCGGCATCGTGGCCTGGGTTCGCAGCCTCCGTCCATTCGACCGTCGCGCCATCCGCGAGCCCGATGAGCGCGACGTGTACTGGGTCAACGTCCGGCGCCGCCTCGCCGAGAGCGACGCCGCGTTCCTGACCCGCTTCGACCCCTATCCCTCGGCCGTCGGCCTGATCGATCAGTAGCCCCGCGCGTCCCTTGGTCGGCGTGCGTCTGGTGCACGCAACGGGCAGGGAGCGAGCGCGCCGTCCCTCGCGTGTGCATCCGGTGCACGCAAAGGCCACGAAGCGGGCGCGACGTCCCTCGGGTTTGCATCCGGTGCACGCAAAAGCCACGAAACGGGCGCGACGTCCCTCGCGTTTGTGTCCGGTGCACGCAAAAGCCAACAAATGCCCTGTACGCCGGCCCCGCTTGGCCGGTTCGTGCGTACCGCGCACAAATCGGCAGGAGACGGGGTCGCATCCGGGGCTCGTTGGCCGTTACGTTCCTCTGACGCACACCGGGCACCACGTCCCTCGCGTGTGCATCCCGTGCACGCAACGGCCACGAAACGGGCGCGACGTCCCTCGCGTATGCATCCGGTGCACGCAAAAGCCAACAAATGCCCTGTACGCCGGCCCCGCTTGGCCGGTTCGTGCGCACCCTGCACAGATCGGCGCGGGAAGGGGGCGCATTCGCGGGGCCGTTGGCCGTTACGTTCCCGTGACGCACACGCACCGGGCATGCCTAGAAGTATCCGCGGGAACGGACCGTAGACTTCCCCGATGGAGGGCCATCCCCGCGAACGCGT